>JAGNMH010000204.1 GCA_017991275.1 Acidobacteriota bacterium | reverse complement strand
GTCAATGATCCAAATGTAGTTCAAAGCGAGGAACAATATGCTTTTCAAATCCGTGACGGTGAAGTTCCAATTTAACACTTCAAGGGTCTGAGCGAAAAGGGAAAATTTTACCCTGTGATTACTCCATAATCTCTCGGTCAGTTTCTTCACAGTTCCACTGCACATAAGCGTGCGAGTTGGTCAAAGCGCCAACGCGCAACCTCGGCTAAACTGTGAGTAACTCATACTTGATTGTCGCAGGGAAACCGATTGCTTGCAGGCACAGAAATCCATTAATCCGACTGCAGCCTGGCCAGCAAGGATTTCAATTCTGCGAACACTCGCTTGTCTTCAAACTCACCTGCTTCCAGCTTCAACTTCAACACCCCGGTAGGCGAAAAGCTGGCGGCTTTGTTTTCTTCCAACAGTCGCATCAACTTCTCAGGATCAATCTTCGCCTTTTCGCTGAGCTTGATCGAAAAACTGTCTTTGATTCGGTCAATCGCAACAATTCCCAAGCTTTCAGCGGCACGGCGAACACTGGCGAATTCAAACAGGTTTTCAACCGATTCAGGCATTCGCCCATAACGGTCTGAGATTTCTTCGTGAATGCGCGCAAGCTCTTCGTCGGAACTGGCAGAGGCGATGCGTTTGTAAGCTCGCAGACGCTGGCTCATGTCGAAGACGTATTCGTCGGGGATTCGCACGTCCACATTCAGGTTCAACTGAGTGCTGATGTCTTCTTCTATTTCTTCGCCGCGCAACTCCTGAACCGTGCGTTCCAGCATCGTCGTGTAAAGATCAAAGCCGATGGCGTCAATATGGCCAGACTGTTGCCCGCCAAGCAGATTGCCCGCTCCGCGCAATTCCAGATCGAGTGCCGCGATGCGGAAGCCAGCTCCCAAATCCGAAAACTCACGAATTGCGGCCAGACGCTTTCTGGCAATCGGAGTCAGTTCGCGTTCGGATGGAATCAGCAGATAAGCGTAAGCCCGGCGATTTGACCGCCCGACTCTGCCACGGAGCTGGTAAAGCTGGGACAAACCGTAATTGTCTGCGCGGTTGATGATGATGGTGTTGGCTCGCGGAATGTCTATGCCGTTTTCGATGATCGTGGTCGCCACCAGCACGTCGTATTTGTGATCCACAAAATCCAGTACGGCTTGCTCCATTTCTTTTTCGCCCATCTGCCCGTGAGCGACGACGAAGCGAGCCGATGGCACGAAGCGTTGCAGCAACCCGGCAATTTCGTTGATGGATTCAACTCGGTTGTGAACGAAAAAGACCTGTCCCTGGCGCTGCAATTCCTGCTCGATGGCGCTGCGGACAATTTGTTCATTGAACGGAACGACGTTGGTTTGAATTGCCAGCCGGTCGCGCGGCGGAGTTTCAATCACAGACATATCGCGCACTCCCAGCAGAGACATGTTCAGCGTGCGCGGAATCGGCGTCGCGCTCATGGTCAAAACATCTACGCGCTTTTTCATCTGCTTCAGCCGTTCTTTGTGAGCGACGCCGAACCGCTGCTCTTCGTCAACGACGACCAAACCCAAATCCTTGAAGTTCAAATCGCGCGACAAAATCCGATGAGTTCCGATGACAATGTCTACCTTTCCGGCTTCGACTGATGCAACGACTTCTTTTTGTTCTTTCGGCGAACGGAAACGCGACAGCAGTTCTATGCGAGCTGGAAAAGCCGCAAACCGCGAACGGAAACTTTGAAAGTGTTGATAAGCCAGCACAGTCGTAGGCGTCAGCACGGCGACCTGTTTGCCTTCCATGACGGCTTTGAACGCGGCGCGCATGGCGACTTCGGTTTTGCCATAACCGACATCACCGCACAGCAAACGATCCATTGGCATTGCCTGCTCCATGTCGCGTTTGGCGTCTTCGATGGCCGTGGCCTGATCGGGCGTCAGTTCGTAAGGGAACGAAGCTTCGAATTCCTGTTGCCACGGAGTGTCGCTGCTGAAGGCGTAACCTGTGACCAATTTGCGTTGAGCGTAAAGCTTCAACAACTCTTCGGCCATGTCGCGCATGGCGCGTTTGGCTTTGGCTTTGGTTTTGGCCCAGGCAATGCCGCCGAGTTTGTCCAGCGAAGGCGAACTCATTTCTCCGCTGGAAAATTTCTGAACCAGATCAAGCCGTTCGACTGGAACATAAAGCCGAGCTCCATCGGCATAAGTCAGCAGCATGAATTCGCGTCGGGGCTTTTCCGTTCTCTTCGCTTCACCAATCATTCGCGCATAAATTTCAGCCGAAGTTTCCTCGCCCTGAGTGTCAATCTGAATCAAGCCCTGAAACTGGCCGATGCCGTGATCAACGTGAACGACGTAATCACCGATCTTCAAATCCCGGAAGTCGGAAATGAATGCGGCGGTCAGAGCACGCTTGGTTTTCTTCGCGCTTTTGACTGGCTTACCGGCGTGGACGGCTTCATCGAAAATGTCTGCTTCGGTGTAAATGGCCAGTTGAGCAGACGGCAGCGCAAAGCCGACTGAAACGTCGCCGACAATGATTTCAATCGGAGCCTGAGAATTGGTTTCACCGTAAGCGACGCCTGCGACTTCGTATTCGCCCAGCATTTTGCGAATGCGGTCGGCTACGCCAGTGCTGGGCAAAACGAAGATCGTGTGATTGCCAACCAGAGATTGCTGTTTCAGGTCGCGCGCCAGATCGGCTACGTGGCCGTGCCAGCGGCGAACTGCGCGCGAGATGATTTCGACTTCGGTGGTTTCAGGCTCAGGCGGGAACAGGAACAGCGGCGCAGTTTGATTTCGGTTGAAGGGGTTCAGAGTACCGCCTTCAGGCGGCTGGCTGGCTTCGCCAGCATTCCGGCTAAAGCCGGTACTCTGAACGCCGACTTCTTCAGTGCTCAACTCTTCTTGAAAGTCCAAAGCCGCACCGCCCAGCAACCGCAGTTCAATGCGCTGAGCTTTTTCAATTCGGCTGCGTAATTCATCCGGCGTCAGAAACAGTTTTTCAGGAGCCAGCGCCAGTTCGTCAATTGACTCTGCGCGTTCGTAACCAAGTTGCAATTCTTCAATCGTCGAGCGGATTTGTTTTTCCAACTCAGCCGGTTCGTCAATTACCAGAACGGTGTCTTTTAGATAATCAAAAATTGAAGCCGTTAGCGGCTGCGCCAAAGGCATCAGATATTCCCAGCCTTGAAACTCTTCGCCCTCGTCAGCAAAAACCAGCCGGTCGCGCAAAGCGCGTTCATACTTTTCATCGTTCCATTGCTGGCGCGCGAGTTTTGCCCAGCGACGAAAATCGTCCCGACTGGCGCGTTCGTCTCTCATCGGGACGATCAAGGCTTCTTTGACTTCGTGCAACGACCGCTGAGTTTCAGGATCAAATTCGCGTATCGAATCAATTTCGTCGCCGAAAAATTCCACGCGCATCGGAAACGGCACGCCGTCTTCTTTGTTCAGGCTGGCGGATGGAGAGTAAAAATCCAGAATGCCTCCACGCGAAGAAAACTCGCCGATGCCGCCGACCGGGTCAGACCGCACATAGCCAACTGCCGCCAGATGTTCCAGCAGATAATCCAGCGGCAACTCTTCGCCGACCTTCAGCGTGACGACGGCTTGTTTGATGTCATCAACCGCCACGAATCGCCGCATCAGCGAACGCGCGCTCAGCATCACAATGTCGCCCATCCCGGCGGTCAACCGCCACAAGGCCAGAGCGCGTCGTTCAAGGATTTCAGCGTGAGGCGAAGTTCCGCTAAACGGATCGCTTTCGGAAGCTGGCAATGTGAAGACTTCGTTTTCGCATTCTTCGCGGTTGTTCAACTGGCAGTAAAAAAAGCGCAGATCGCGCTCCAGGTCTTCCAGATCGCGGTTGCGCTGACTGACGACGGCTAGACGTTTGCCGGTGGCTTGTTGCAGCGCCGCCAACATCAATGCTTTGGCTCCGCTGCCCAAACCGGCAATTGACACCAAACGTTTGCCTGCGCTTACGTCAGCCAGCAAACGTCGAAAAGCCTGATTTTGTTGAAACAGGTGAAACATCCTTACTTCCGTCCGTACCTTTGGGCAATTCGTTCAATCACGTCTGTTGTTGAACAACCGTCAACAAACGCCAAGCTCATAACCTGACCACCAGCGGCTTCGACTTCTTCGCGGCCAACGATGGAGTCAATTCCCCAATCGCCGCCTTTGACCAGAATGTCCGGCAGTAGAGCCGAAATGATTTCGAGCGGAGTCGGTTCGTCAAAAATAGTCACGAAATCTACGCAAGCCAGCGCGGCCATAACTTCAGAGCGTTCGGCTTCGTTCAGGATTGGGCGCTTGTCGCCTTTCAGTTCGCGCACACTGCGGTCGCTGTTTAGCGCGACGATCAGGGCATCACCAAGCGCACGGGCTTGCTGCAAGTAGCGGACATGGCCCGGATGCAGCAGGTCGAAACAGCCGTTGGTGAAGACGACTTTTTTCCCAGCTTGACGCAAACGCTCGCGTTCGATTCGTAATTGGTCGAGTGGCAGGGCTTTCATAAGTCGCGCATCTTACAGTAAACCCGGCTTTGGTTGAACCACCGGCTTTACTCGAATGGTTTGGTATTCCAGAATGCGCGCTCGTTTCTCAACAGTTTTTGTCACAGGAGTTTTGCAGTGAACATCAACGACCCGAAAGCCATCGAAACCATCTTGAACGAATGCCGTTCCATCGCCGTTGTCGGCTTGTCGTCGAACCCAATCCGGCCAAGTTACGACGTTGCCGGATATTTGCAGCGAAACGGTTATCGCATCATTCCGGTCAATCCGAACGAAACTGAGGTGTTGGGCGAGCGCGCTTATCCAAGTTTGGCCGACGTGCCGGAAAAGTTCGATCTGGTGGACATCTTTCGTCGCTCGGAAGAAGCCGGTCAACACGTTGATGAAGCGATTCGATTGGGAGCAAAAGCCGTCTGGCTGCAGGACAATGTGATTGATGAGTCGGCGGCTAAACGCGCCATTGAAGCCGGGTTGCTGGTGGTGATGGATGATTGCATCTTGCGTCAGCACGTTCGGCGGCGATGATTGGCCAATTCACCAAACGCAGCGAAGGGCGGCTTGGAATTTCCAAGCCGCCCTTCGCTTTTTGACACGAGGTTGAGGCAAAGCCTTTACAGTCTGCCGACAGACAAATAATTGAGCGGGTTGACCGCACGGTCGTGCAAACGGACTTCGTAATGGCAATGCGGCGCGGTTGAACGGCCTGTGCTGCCAACGGCTCCGATCTGTTTGCCGCGGGCAATGTGCTGACCGACTTCAACGTCAATGCGTGACATGTGGCCGTAACGAGTCGTAATGCCGTAACCGTGATCTATCACGACGATGTTGCCGTAACCGCCAAAGACTCCGGCAAAGATGACTATGCCATCAGCCGTCGCTTCGATTGCGGTTCCATGATTGGTGGCAATGTCCAGACCGCCATGAGATTCACTCCCGCCTCCACCGAATGGATTACGCCGCCAACCGAAACCGTCCGTTATGTAACCGCGCACCGGCCAGCCGCTGGGCGTCGAAGAGAGCTTGACCTGATTCTTGTCAAAAACATCCTTGATCTGGCGCAACTCGCTTTCCAATGCTGCGGTGACTCGCTCCATGTCGCTCAGGCTGGTGTCAGTGTCCGGACCTCCCTGACCAATGTTTGCGGCGATATCAGCTTGTCGTCCAATTCCTGAAGCTTCAGCCAGTTTGCGTTGGGTCGTATCCAGCGCGGCCAAGCGGTTTTGCAGAACATCGTATTTACTTAAGGCTTCCTGATTCTTTTCACGAAGTTGACGATTTTCGTTCTGCATCAGGTTGAGCTTGGCGACAACAACGGCATGCTGCGCAAGCCGATAAGTGCCGTAAGCGACTGTCAGCAAGCCAACAGCGGCAAAGCCAAGAATGGAGTAAAGCACTTTGTGCGGAACGTTGAATTTTCGGAGAGTTGATTTAGCAGTTGGGGCAAAAACAAAAGTATAAAAACGCTTATCTTCTTTCATCGAACAAATCCCTTTGCTCTAACAACCGCAAATTACAGGTTGCGAGCATGGAGATAGCCTCACTGCAATAGAGGGATAAAGCTTTCAGCGGGCTACAAAATTATAAATCGCATTATTTTCTTGCCGTCGGGGTACACACACGGGACTTCAAAATCAGTGACAGCAAGCACCAGAACGATGGCGGAAGCTAACACAGGCTTGTTGTTTCTTTCAACTGAACTTTTCCCCGTGATCGTGCTCACTAAGCTAAATGCAGAAATAACAGAAGTTAGTCTTTGCCTGATGTCTGGAATTAATCATCCATATCCGAAATTTCGTATGCAGAGATGCAGATTTTTGGAGACATTACGGCAACAGCGCGCAATGACAACGCGCAATGACAAAATGATTGGGCGTGGCCGGTATCAGAGCAGCGAATGCCCACTGTCAGCAAGCGAACTTTTCAGCAGGCAGAGCATTTGTTAGACTCCGGCCAACCCTGACCGATCTGTTCAACTCATTGCTGCCTGCTGCAAAAACTTGCACGGACAACTCGTAACAAGAGGTAACGTTGATGAAACTCCAATTGAATCGCAGTACAAAACTGATTGCCGGTTTGGCCGTTGCACTATCCGCTGCTTTAATTGCCAACGCCTGGTTGACGACCAATCGAACATTCGCCCAAGCCGGACGCAAGAATTCTGAGAACCAGAAAAAGAATCCGAACGCGAGCGGCGACCCGGAAGAAGCGCGCAAAGAGCAGGAAAAGAAAGATCGTCAGAAAGTGGACAAGACTCAGCCGCCAGTCAGTCTTTCCATTGACACCAATGTAGTTAACGTCGAAGCCGTTGTGTACAACAAAAAAACCGGCGCAATTCTTCAGGGAATCAAAAAGGAAAGCTTTGAGATTTACGAAGACGGCGTTAAGCAGGAGATTGAAAATTTCTCTACGCCACAAGCGCCAGTGACAATGGTTATGGTGCTGGAATACAGCAAACTTGTGGACCTGCTGGGTTCGCCAACCGGTGGATATTTTGAATATGGCCGCGTTGAAATTTTGCGTCCAGCTTATGAATTCGTAAACCGGTTCGTTCAACCCAAAGACTTCATTTCAATTGTCGCTTACGACATGCGGCCAACCCCGCTGGTTGATTTCACCGACGATAAAAGCAAATTGATGGGGGCAATCAATCTGCTGATTCGAAACAATCCGGCATTCAGCGAAAGCAATCTTTTCGACGCCATGAAGCTTGTGTTGAAAGGCGGCATCGGCGACAGCGTCGTGCTTGAAGAAGGAAAAGATAAGGAACCAAAACCGGAAAAGACCGAATACGCCGGCCTGGAAGAGGTTAATGGCCACACAGCCATTTTGTTGGTAAGTTCCGGGTTGGACACTTTCAGCAAAATCAATTTCGATGAAGTTCGCAAGATTACCGAAAATGCAGGTGTGCCGATTTATGTCATTGGCATTGGCAATCTTTTCCTGAAGCTTTACGACAATAACCCTGCGCTTGACCCTTCGCGCGGCGGAATGCTTGGTCCGGGCGGAATTCGGATAGACAGATTGAGCCTGCTTCAAGCGCAAAACACACTCAAGACTTTTGCCGACTCGACCGGAGGCAAGTACTTCCCCGTTACTTTTGCGGGTGAAATTTCCAGCGTGCTGCAATCAATTTCTGCGCTGGTTCGCAATCAGTACAGCCTGGGTTACATCCCCTCCAACACTCGACAAGAAGGCAAACGCCGAAAGATTCAGGTCAAGGTCAACCTGGGCGATCAGATTGATCCGAAACTGGTCGTCATTCAGCATCGCCAAAGTTACATAGAAGAAAAAGCGGGCCAAAAGAAATAACCGGGATAGCAATTGCACAAACGACTTGCAGCAATCAACCAACGAATCGCGGCTGCGTGCCAACGCGCAGGCCGCGATTTTTTTGACGTGACTTTAGTTGCCGTCAGCAAAACCGTCGAACCGAAGCTGATTCGTCAGGCTATCGAAGGGGGCGTCCGCGTGCTGGGAGAAAACCGCGTGCAAGAAGCCGCCTCTAAAATGCCTGAGCTTGCGGCCATCGTCACCGAACACAAAGTTGGGTGGCATCTGATAGGGCATCTGCAATCGAACAAAGCGCGCCGTGCGGTCGAGCTTTTTTCGACAATTCAATCGGTGGACAGTTTCAAGCTGGCTGAACGCCTGGACAACATTGCCGGGGAATTGGGTAGAAAACTGCCGGTTTTCATCGAAGTCAACCTGGGCAATGAGCAATCAAAAGCTGGGGCTACGCCGGACGAAGTTTTGCCTCTATGTAAACAAGTCGCTAAACTCGCCAACCTGGAACTTAAAGGATTGATGGCCGTGCCGCCGTTTTTTGACGACGCTGAACAAGCCAGGCCTTACT
>JAGNMH010000203.1 GCA_017991275.1 Acidobacteriota bacterium | reverse complement strand
ATTCAGCAGAGTGCAATCGGCATTGGCTTGCTCGGCTTCGGCAATGTGTTTGGCCAAACTGCCCGTGCCGAAGTGCGAAGGAAAAAGCGTTGGCGGACGACGCAGAATTGCGTTCGTGCCTGTTCCATCGCGCGAAGGCACTATGACAACCGACGGTTCGGGTTTGTCGGCAGCCAAAATGGTTTCGATGTCTTCGGCGGTAATCAACGGCAGATCAATTGGCAATCGCAGGACGGCTTCGGCACCGAGCGTTGTGGCTGAGCGCGAGCCGAAATCCACAGACGCGCTTTCGGAAATTTGTTCGGTTTCCAGGATGACTTCTATCCCGAACTCTTGGGCCAATTCGATGGCGGGCGGATAAAGCGTGACAACGGTTACGCGATCAACCGTTCGGACTTTTGCGGCGGCAGCGAAAGTGTTTTCCAGCATTGACCAAGCCAATTGAGTCCGTTCCGGCTGGGTCATCAATGCCGCCAGTCGCTGTTTGGCGCGCGTCAGGTCTTTGACTGGAATCAGAATGTAGCGCATCTCGTCACTTCAGCAGGGACAGGTAAGCTCGCCATGGCCCGACTGCCTCGGTGTATTGTTTGGCCATCGTTCGTGAAATCTGCGTGATGTGGCTCAAATCATGAACTACCCAAGTGGCGAGCAATTGTGCCAGCGTGACTGGGCCAAATTCCGGATGCGTTCCAGTCTTTTGCAAGTCGGCCTCGGTTAAATTCATGGCGTTGAGTTCGGCCAGACTGCTTTGCCTCAAGGATTCAAACTCCGTCAACAGTTCCTGGATGGTCTTCCCCTGACTATGTTTGAACTGAGCCAGGCGGTCAAAAACATCAAAGCTGCGGCTTTCGCCGAATTCAAGGATGATTTTTGCGCGCGGAATCCAGTCTGTTTGCTCGCCGTGGATCAAGTGCCCCAGCACATCAAATGGACTCCAAGTATTCGCGCCTTCGTTACTGGTAACCCATTGCGGCGGAAGCTGGTCAATAACCGCTTTCAAGACCAAAGGAGTTTTCGTGAGCAAAGCGATCGCGTCGTCAAGTTTGAACTCCATAACTTCCTCCTTGTCATTTCGGTAATCCCTGGGCGGGCGAATCAGTAACTCAATCAGCGATTGCCGCCAGCACAACTTCGGCCAATGCCAATTTTTTCGACTCGTTGCTCATCACGGTATCAGCAACGACGACTTGCAGTCCCAGTGATTCGATTTCCGCTTTCGCGTTTTCGTCTTGTGCGTCAAGGACGAAAACATCCGCAAAATCCGCATAAAGTCTGGCGATTTGAGTAGCTGACACACTGTAACCCAGATCGCTTAACATACGGTCTGTGGGGCCTTTCAATGAAGCTCCTCCGACAACTGAACTGATGGCGGCCACTTTTGCTGTGGTCTGTTTCAGCAAATCCAGTATTCCAGGCACAGCCAGAATCGGGCGAATGCTGATCAATGGATTGCTTGGGCCAATGATGACGGCTTCGGATTGCAGAATTGCTTCGGCTACGCCGGGCGCGGGTGTGGCAGATTCGATGTTTTCAAAACGAATTCCCGTAATTGTCGGCTCCGCGCGATGTTTGACCAGATATTCCTGAAAGTGCATTTCGCCATCTTCGGTAATAATTGTGGTCGGCGTGTGGGTGTCTGTCATCGGCAGAACGTGCGATTTAACCCCTAGCGTTTGCCGAATGTGCTCAGTAATTTCAGTAAGCGTTCGCCCTTCGCGCATCCGCTGAGTTCGGAAAATGTGCGTCGCCAGATCGCGGTCGCCCAGATTGAACCACCTCTCCTGTTCCGTGAACCGCAACAGCGAATCCAGGCAGTGAAATGTATCGCTGACCAATCCCCAGCCAAAATCACGATTAATTACCCCTGCCAATGTGTACGTCACAATGTCCAAATCAGGGGCAATGTATAAGCCGAACATTTCAATATCATCGCCCGTGTTGACGATGATTGAAATATCTTCGGGCGACATCGCCCTGCATAATCCATTCAAAAATTTCGATGCACCCACGCCTCCAGCTAAAACAGTAATCATAGTTTGTTTTGTCGTTGATCGTGTGATTGGTTGGTTCAATTTGCTGCTGCCTCGATAAACAGATCGCGTCGCAAAAACTCCAGCGGGCGGCGCTCTGTTATCAATCCGCATTCGGCAGCCAGGTCAAAATAACGCAGCATCCCGGCTATGTTTTCGGTGTCCAGGTCGTAATTGACGTTGTCTTGCAAATAACTCAGCAAGTCTTGTTGCGGCAATTTAAGTTGAGCAGAGTAATCTGCTGCAATTTTATCTAGTCGAGCCAGCCCATCAAGCTTGGCATTCAGGAAGTCTCGCGCAATGGTTTCTTGTGCATCAACCACATCGGCTCTTATTGCCCAAACAGCGAAGACAAACGGCAGACCAGTCATGGATCGCCATTCCTCCGCAAGGTCGTAAATCCTGACGCCCTCAGCCGAAACCGCCAGCCTCATCGCCGGATCACCGATAACCAGAGTCGCATCGCTGTCTGCTAACATGTTTCCGCAATCGGATGCAAAGTCAGGGGTTCGCTCAGTAAAAATCGGGTGCAGGTCGTAATATCTGTTAAAGAGAATCTTCACCAAAGTTTGCGAAGTCCGCGAAGAAGCATCCAGCGTCACACTCCTGACTTCTGACAATGGACACCTAGCGGCCAGCAACACACTGCGAACACGCTCCTTTGACGCCACAGCAACATCTGGAATTACTCGCAAACCCGGAATTCGCTGATACTCAATCACTGGAATCAGCGCTATCTCGCATTGCCCTGCGGCAAGCAGAGCCGCACAACGCGATGGCGCCGCATCACCTAGAAACTCGTAAGCGTGGCGCAATGAGCCTTGCGAAAAGCTATAAACCAATGGAGCAGAATTGAGATAAGTTGAAGCAGCAATTCGCATAAGTGCCTGTTTTCGGAATTACTTCGGCGATGACAACCAGCCAATAACCCTTGGTCGGCATTCTAGTCAGAGCCGATATTCCTGGCAACAAGGTCGTCAATCTAACCGATCTGCCCCGCCCGTCGGTGTGGGTTGCCTGACACAGGAAAAATTTTGTAGACAGCAAAACAAACGGTGCTATACTCCGCGCCGTTCCAACCACTGTTTTCAGACAAAAACGGAAAACTCAATAATTCTTCTCAATCTTCGTTGAAAGGACTGGTTCATCATTATGAAGCTCTCTGCCCATGCTCTGCGCGCATTGCAAGATTTAGACGAAATCGGTCGTGAAGCCGTTGAGCAAATTGTTCGCTCGCACGTTCATGCCTGCAGATTGAATGGCTTTCAGCCTGAAAATCTGGAGCGCGTCTATCAGGAAGCAATTGAAATCATCCGTCTGGAAGGCCCGCCCAAGAAAGAATCCGGGTTCTCGGTCAGCAAATACGAACCGACTCGTCGTTACGAACAGTACCGCAGCCCAAGAGCCTTGTAAGCCATCCGGTCATGGCATAACTATCTTACTGTGTTACTAAAACCAGTTCTTTTCGCTAGCTGACTTTAGCCCAACAAAGTAACAGACGACATTCAAGAAAGGACACAATTATGACAAAGAAAATTTTCTCTCTATTTATTGTTTTGGCCGTGGCATTGAGCATTGCGGCAGTATCTACGGCTCAAAAGAAAGACTCTGACAAAATCACACTGACGGGCAACATCGTTGACAAAGCTTGCGCCACTGGGCGCATGAAAAAAGACGACGCTCAGGCTTCCATTGACGCTCACAAAAAGAGCTGCTCCCTGATGGAAAATTGCCTGAAGAGCGGACTCGGAGTTTATGCCGACGGCAAATACACCGAATTCGATGAAAAAGGCGCTGCGATGGCCAAAGCCGCTCTCGAAAAGAGCGCGAAAGACAACGGCGCAAAGTTCAAAGTCATGGGCAAAATGGATGGTGAAAAATTGGCCGTGGAAAGCATCAGCGAAGTTCAGTAACTCGTTCTTTTTTACCTTGTCGGTTTTGGCTCGTTTTTAGTTCTAAAGCCGAGCCGGAGAAGTTTTTCTCCGGCTCGGCTTTCCTTTTTGGGTAGTGATTCAGCCAGATGGGGCAAGCGAGAGATTGTAACGATGAAGAAACGTAATTACTCACGGAGTTGCTCAACTCTGAATCTCTGATACTTTGTGACTCGAATGCTATTGACGCCTGAACAAGTAGATTTACTGTCAAATGAAGAGCTTCGCCCAATGCTCAAAGTGCTGTTAGCGGAACTCGAATCTTTGCGTCGGCGCGTCGCCAGCTTGGAAGCCGAAAATGAATGTTTGAAAAAGCAGTTGACTGGCGGAACGAATTCTCGGAATTCTTCGCAGCCGCCTTCGCGCGATCAGAAGTCCAATCAGCCCTCCGACAAAGCGAAGAAAAAGCACGGTGCGCCTTTTGGCCATCAGAAGTTTTCGCGTCCGTTGGTGGACAATCCAGATCAGGTCATTCAACTCCCGGTCACCGAATGCGAGCATTGTCACGAGGATTTGAGCCAGGTTGAGCCGGAGGATTTCGAGCGGCGACAAATCACCGAACTGCCAGTCGCCAAGCCGCTGGTGATTGAAACTCGGCAACATCACAAGACTTGCCCGCACTGCCTGACACTCAATCGCACACCGTTGCCGGAAGGCTTGGAAGCGGAGCGCTACTTCGGGCCAAACCTGGAAGCGACCGTCATCTTTTACAAACAGACGCAGCATTTGAGCTACGAGCGAATTGTCGAGACGATGCGCCAATCGTTCAGGGCGAAGTCATTCGTTCGGATGAAACCAGCGCGCAGGTCAAAGCTCGCAACTGGTGGCAATGGGTTTTCCTCAGTGAAAACGGGGTCTATCACACGATCGTGCCGACTCGCAGCGCCGCCGAAATCGAAGAAGTGATGGGCCAGGTGATGGCCAAAATCTGGGTCAGCGATTGTTTCAGTTCGCAACTCACAGCGCCCGCCGAAGTCTTTCAACTGCGCGACCTGCAAAAAGTGATTGATGGAGCCCCGAAAGACCTCTGGGCACAAATCACGCATAAACTGTTTCAAGAAGCGATCCATTTGCGAAACCGCTTCAATTCCGGCGAGATGACACTTGCCGGTTTTGTGCGCCGAGTCACTCAACTTGAAAATCAGCTTGACCGCCTGTTGGAAGAAGAGATGGCAAACGAAGCGTCCCGTAAACTGCAAAACCGTTTTTCACTCCACCGCGACAAACTGCCGACATTCCTGAATTATCCGGCAGTGCCTCCGACTAACAACGAATCGGAACAAGCTCTGCGAGGCAGCGTGATTCATCGCAAAGTGACCAACGGGTTCCGCTCAGAATGGGGAGCGAAAGCTTACGCAGCCTTACAAACGATCATCGCTACCGCCAAACAAAAAGGCGAACAAACTTTTCAAACTCTTGTGGCTTTGATTGGAATCCAAATCCTGCCATTACTCAAAGCCTCAAGCCCGTGAGTAATTACAAAGAATCAGCCACTCCGAAGAAAAATCAGCAATTCTCAGTTTGACTGTACCGTAGGTTGTCCAACCTGCGGGGACTTGGCTGGAGATGGCTCCCGGGTCACCGAAATCACACAGAAGTCAGACTCCGCAGGTTGGACAACCTACGGTACTCTCCTCGGTCATTCCCTCAATTCGCCAGACTGAGAATTGCTGAAGAAAAATTGACTTGCTTGGCATTTATTCTCTGCAGTCTGTTTACCGAAATTTACCCTCTTGCTTAATACGACTGGCCAGGTTTGATGTACGCCAGCGCCGATAGGTCGAGCTAAAGGCAATCACTACTATCATTCCCCAACTCAGCATTACCAGCCATGGGAAGCCGAAGGGCTGATAGATAAACCTTATCCTGTTCTGGCCTGCCTGTACCTGAACGGCGCGGAAGATGAAGTTGCCGCCGTAAACTCTGGCCGGCTTCCCATTGATCTCGGCATGCCAGCCGCGCGCCCAACGGTCTGTCACCAGCAGCCATCCATCGGTCGCACACTGCACTTCGAAGCTGAGTTCGACAGGCGAGTATTTGACCAGTTTGACTGGAATCTTTTCCGCCGCTGGCAGGTTCTCGATCCTTAAATTTTGGGAGGCCTGGTCGGTTGCCGGATTCAGCCTGTCCTTCTCCTTCAGCTTTAGTAACTCCTGCGGGGAATGAATCACCAATGGGAATCCTTCAAGTGTTTCGACCCGGCGGGTGAAAACCGAAAAGTTACCTCCGGTCGGAGCTACTATGCCTACCTCTTTCGAGAACCAGATGCGATTCGCCCCAACCGCCATTTGCTTCATTTTCGGATGGGCGAACATGGCTTCCTGGTAAGTATTCTGCGCCGTGGCGTAAGAGTTGAAGACCGGAATCTTGGTAATCATCTGGTCGTTTGTTCGGTCAAGGCGATAACTTCCGTCCTGATAAATTGAAGCATCCTCGCGCGATAGCCCGCGCGGGGTCAGGTCGAGCGAGGCCGAATGCTTTTCATCCAATACCTTCCATCGTTTGACGGCGTTCGGATCGCGGTCGGCGATTGTCTCGATGGAAAGGAAAGTTGTCATGCCAGCGTCGGCTGCCGCCAAAGCCAGCAATAACACCGGAACCAATAGTTGTCTGAATCGCGGAGGCGACATCCATCCGGCAACGGCTACGACGCAGATTCCCAGCCAGACCATAAAGACGTGGATGTAGGCCAAGGCATCTTTTGCCCGTGACACTCCGGCAATCGCGGGGGAGGTGAAGTAATAGAGCGAAACCAACAGCGCGCAGGCCGCAACCAGCATTGAGACGGCCAGAAACCGCTTCCAAATGCGGCTTGCCGATTCCCGCATCGCTTCGGCCAAATCGCGCGTTCCAATGACGGCCAGGATGGTGATGGCAAAGATGAAGTAGAGTCGAAAGAGCGCCGAGTGTCTGAAAAAACGCGTAGGGTAAACCCAATCATACAGCCACCCGCGCAGAGGCAGTGCCGGCCCAACAGCGAAGGCCAGATGTAACAAGCCGATGCCCAACACCCACCATCTCCACTTGTCCTTTGGCTTGCTGAATAGCGCCAGCAACGCCAGCACTGCAATGACCGCGCCGCAGTAAATGCTGCACATCGAAACGTCCGTGTCGGGCCACAGACCTCTATCATTCTCCGTTCGGCTGAAGGCTTTCAGGATCGGCAGGTACGGGCTTGAGAAGGTCGAAAGCGCGCCCGGAGCCAGCGCGTCGTTGAATATCGCATATTCACGACTCAACTCTCCTGTGCGGCTATGCGTACCAGCGCCTTCGTAAAAGTAGGCGAAATAAGTCGGGGTCAGGACGACGATTCCGATGAGCAATACCAGCGTGAGAGCAGAGAAAACAAATTTCAGGCTCGGACGCACCGCCTTTTTTTGTTCGAGTTGAGAAGAATTTATTGTAGTTTCGTCTTCAGATTCGACACATAACCACCGCCCGATTGCCCATAAGCCGGCGAACATTCCGGTGATGATTGTTTGTCCGGGATACCCAGCCATCGCCGACAAGCCCCAAATCATACCTGCTTCAATCGCTGGCAATTTGCGGCGGGTGAGAAGCGAAACGTCCAGACGCCAGATCACAAATGGCAAAAAAGAGTATGCGGTGACCGTCGAGGTATGTTCAGCATGTCCGATATAAGTTCCGCAAAAGAGAAAGCCCACAGCCACAGTCGCTGCGCCCCAAGCTGGCGCTTTGAAATGTCTTGCCAACATCATCACGCCCAATCCGCCCAGCCACCACATAAAAAACCAGTAAAACAAAAACCCGGAGGATGTGCCTCCGGTGATGAAACCAATGATCACATTCACTGGCGAGAAAGCTCCGAATTGCGGATCACCGCCTTCGGGTATCCCGCCATTTGACCAGGGGTCCCATTGCAGCAAGCGGCCAGCCCGCGCGTGATCCGCGACTAAAGTCTGATACGGGTAATAGGCGTTATTTACATCCCAAATTCCGACAGCCTTGCCACGCAGCAAAAAGTGGTTTGCGAGCAAAAACACGGCGGTCACGACCAGCATCCACAGCGGCCAGCGAAGTTTGATCAATGCCTCATGGGCAAAGAGGGAGTCAATTGAACGGTTACTGTTTTTATTCATGACTGATGTTACGCGATGGAGAATAAAGCCAATGGATTAACAGCTTCTTCGTCCCGGTAGGGACGGTTGAAAGTAGCCCGGCGATTCATCGCCGGGTTGCAAAGAGTTTTCCGCCGCGTCCCGTCGGGACGCTTGAATCTTGTGCTGGCGGGAACTCAAGCGTCCCGACGGGACGCCGATTTTATTCGCCGCTTTTCCCGGCAGTGAACTGCCGCGCTACTCTCAACCGTCCCTACCGGGACGAAAACCGGGTCAAGCCCAACGCTCATTTCTTCCGCGCGTAACATCAGTTC
>JAGNMH010000202.1 GCA_017991275.1 Acidobacteriota bacterium | reverse complement strand
GACCGATGCAGGCGACAGCAAATACGGCAAAAAATGATAAAGACTTGGTCAGCCACATGACTTTGGCCAATGACCAGTACGATCAGTTGATGATCGAAAACTGCTATCCTCCAAACCACATCAATCCGGCTCCGAGCGGCAAATACAATTTAGTAGCAATCGGTGCAGGCTCCGCCGGTTTGGTCAGCGCAGGCGGCGCGGGCGGTTTAGGGGCCAAAGCCGCCATCATCGAACGCGGATTAATGGGCGGAGATTGTCTGGTGACAGGCTGCGTGCCGTCGAAAGCGGTCATCCGTGCGGCTCGCGCGGTTTACGATTTACGGCTGGCGCGTGAATTTGGAGTTCAACTTTCTGCTGAACCGCAAGTTGATTTTGCAGCCGCAATGGAGCGAATGCGGCGATTGCGCGCAGAAATCAGCGTCAACGATTCCGCTACTCGAATGAGGGGGAAATACAACGTTGACGTTTTCATCGGCGAAGCCAAGTTCATCAGCCCAACCGAAATCGAAGTTGACGGACGACGGCTGGAATTTGATCGAGCCGTGATTGCCACGGGTGGTCGCCCCGCTGAACTGCCGATTCCGGGGTTAAAAGAAGCGGGCAGTTACACAAACGAAAACATCTTCACGATTACCGAATTGCCTCGCCGGATGGTTGTCATCGGCGGAGGCCCGATTGGCTGCGAACTGGCCCAGGCGTTTCAGCGGTTCGGCAGCATGGTGACCTTGCTGAATGACGTTGAACACATTCTGCCGCGCGAAGACCCAGACGCCGCCGAATTGATTCACCGTCAATTGGCCAGTGAGGGCCTGCGCATCGAAAATCTGGTGAAGGTCGTTCGCGTTGAGCTTCGTAGCGCAGAAAAGGTTGTCGTTTACCAGCAAAACGGGACCGAACACGAAGTCGTTTGCGATTTGATTTTGTCAGCCGCTGGCCGGGTTCCGAACGTCGAGGGTCTGAATCTGGAAGCTGCCGGAGTCGAATACTCGCGCGAAGGCGTCAAGGTTGACGATTTTCTGCGAACCTCAAATCCCAAAATTTATGCCGCTGGCGATGTTTGTTCGCGCTTCAAATTCACTCACGCGGCGGACGCGACGGCGCGGGCTGTTTTGCGAAATGCTTTTTTCTTTGGCCGAGCGCGCGTCAGCCAGATGGTCATGCCCTGGGTGACTTTCACCGATCCCGAAATTGCTCACGTCGGATTTTACGAAACCGATGCCCGCGCGGCTGGATTCGACGTCACCACGATCACAGAACATTTCAACGATAACGACCGAGCGATTCTGGATGGAGAAACCGAGGGCTTTGCGCGTGTTCATTACGACCGCAAGACTGGAAAGATTCTGGGCGGAACGATTGTGGCCAGGCACGCGGGAGAGATGATTAGCGAACTGACTCTGGCAATTACTCACGGGCTGAAGCTCGGCGCGCTTTCAACGACGATTCATCCTTACCCGACTCAGGCTTCCGTGCTGCAACGCATCGGCGATGGTTACAACCGCACTCGCCTGTCACCAACCGTCAGCCGAATTTTCAAAAAATGGTTTGAATGGAAACGGCGGTGAATTGGTTCGGTACCGCGCGCGTGAGCAAGCGGGTTACTGTGCGAACAGCCGCTTGCTCAGGCGCACGGTTCTGTCACCGGTTCTGAATTTCTTTCAACATGACAGGCGCGCCGTTGCGAGCTTTGCTCAGATCAGCGGCTTCCATAAAAGCCATAATTTCCAGCGTTTCTTCGGGCGGAATCGGAACCACGCCGGTCTGGAAGAACTTGATGATTTCGACCAGCAGGTTGCGGTAATCCACCTTGATCGGAGGCATTATTCCGGCGTTGGCTTTTGCTCCGAAAGCGACGGCTCCGTAATCCTGTTTACCGTCACGAATACCGCGAAACGTGCCGATGCGACCATCCTTCCATTTGCCTGTAACCACGTCGGCTCCGGCGACGTTGGTCCTGGCCACAGATTCACAGCCTGCGCCCATCAAAGTGAACAACGTTTCAACCCCGTGAATTCCGTACCAGAACAAATCCGGGTGGTGAGCTTCAGTCGGCGAAGGGCTGAAAGTCATTGCGCCAATGATACCGCCAAGTTCCGGTTTGGCTTTCAACGCAACAATGTCGCTGGAGTAACGCAAACTGGATGAACTGAAAAACGGAGTGCCGCTTTCGCGCGCCAGCCGGGCGATTTCACGCGCGTCGGCGTAACTGGCGGCAAACGGCTTATCAATGAAAACTCGTTTTTTGGCTTTGAACACCGGGCGGGCTTGAGCCAGATGCGGACGGCCATCAACGCTTTCCAGCAATACAGCGTCAACTTTGGTCAGCAGTTCTTCAATCGAGGCGACAATCTCGACTCCGTATTTGTCGTGAATTTCAGTGGCGTAATTGTCCACGCGCTTGAAGCTGGATTCGACATCCTTGCTGCCGCCTTTGAACGCGGCGACGACGCGAGCACCTGGAATGTAACCAGGCTCTTTCGGGTCGTTGAGCAGTTTGGTGAACGCCGGAACGTGCGAAGTGTCAGTGCCAATGATCCCGACTTTTATAGTTTCCTGAATGGCCGCCTGTTGTTGTTCAGCAGTAAAAGTCGAACCAATGGAGAAAAGCAAAATTGCCAGGGGAAGTAATCGAGTGAAGTTTTTCATTTTTTTCAGTTTCCTGTTGTGGGTTTGGTCAGCAACAAACTGCTTTCAGTATCCATATAAACCGTCGTGTTCAGGTGTGTTCGCAAAGCCGAAGCCGGGTACATCGGCGAAACTTCGCACTCAAAACAATTGCGAACGGCGACCGCTTTGCGGGCATCTGGAACGATGCAGATGATCTCCTTCGCTTTCAGAATCTGACGAATCGTCATTGAAATCGCCTGCTTAGGAACATCCTCCATTCCGGCAAACCAACCTTCACCAACCTGTTGTCGGCGACAGGCTTCGTCCAGATTGACGACTATGTATGGAGCTTCGGTTTCAAAATCGGCTGGCGGATCGTTGAAAGCCAGATGGCCGTTTTCGCCAATGCCGACAAAGGCTGCGTCAATTGGCGCGGCGGAAATCAGTTCACCGATTTTCTGGCAAACTTCCTGCGGATCGCGTTCGCCGTTCAGCAAATGGAAGTTCGTCAGCCCGGCTGGTTCGATAAATCTTTCCAGCAGATATTTGCGAAAGCTGGCGGGATGTGAAATCGGCAAGTCTACGTATTCGTCCAGATGGAACATTTCGACCAGCGACCAGTCAATGCCCGGAGTGGCAATCAATGCTTTCAGAAAATCGAACTGCGACATGCCAGTTGCAGCGATGATGCGCGCGCTGCCGCGTTCTGCGATGGCGCGTTTGATGGCGGCGGCAGCCTGTTCAGCGGCGGCCTTTCCAAGTTGGCTTTTATCAGCGAAGACTTTTAGAATCACGGCGCTTTTGCCTCTCAAGTATTTAATTTGTAAACAACGTGCAATGGGGAACATCCCGGTCGTTACCTTTAACTGATAGCGACACGGCGAGTAGCTTCCCACAACACGCTGCGACAGGCAAGAAATCACCTAAACCACTAAAGTCAGTTTCAGTGAGGACACCTGATGAATCATTTGATCTCGCTGGCGGGGTTCTTTGCGTTCGCCGCCATCGCCTGGTTGCTTTCTGCCAACCGCCGCAAAGTAAACTGGAAAACCGTTGCCTGGGGAATGGGTTTGCAGCTTTTGATTGGCCTGCTGGTATTCCGACTGCCCGGTTCACGACAAGCTTTTTTGTGGCTGAACGATGGCGTGGTGGCTCTGCTGGACGCATCAAAAGCTGGTTCGGATTTTTTGCTGGGGCCGCTGTCAACCGGCAAGACTGAAGCAGGCGCGCCGCTGGGTTTCATACTGGCATTTCAGGCTTTGCCGATTGCCATTTTCTTTTCGGCGTTTGCGGCGGCACTTTACCATTTCGGAATTCTGCAAATCATCGTTCGACTTTTCGCCAAGCTGTTCCATCGAACAATGGGCATTAGCGGAGCCGAATCATTGTCCAGCGCAGCCAACATCTTTGTCGGCGTAGAATCGGCGCTGGTCGTCAGGCCATACCTGGAAAAGATGACGCGGTCAGAATTGCTGACGGTTCTGGCTGCCGGAATGGCCACTGCGGCTTCGACTACGTTGGGGCTTTACGTTTTTCTGCTGCGTGACACCTTTCCGCAAATCGCCGGACATTTGATGTCGGCTTCGGTGATTGCGATTCCGGCATCAATCGTCATGGCCAAACTGTTGTTGCCTGAAACTGAAACGCCTGAAACCGCTGGCATCATTCCACAGGAAGAAGAAGCCCCTCACGCCCGCAACCTGATGAGCGCCATCATCGAAGGTTCAATGGATGGAATGAGGTTGGCTGCTGGCATAGCCGCGTTGCTGGTCGCCGGACTTGGGATGGTTGCGCTGCTGGATAAATTCATTGGCTTGCCCAGTCGCTGGCTTGGTCTTTCGGAGCCGCTTTCTATGGTCAAGATTTTGGGCTGGGTGTTCTACCCTCTGGCGGCATTGTTGGGAATTGCTCGCGCTGACCTTGCTGAGGCAGGCAGATTACTTGGCGAGCGAGTGCTGTTAACAGAAGTGGTTTCGTATCAGGATTTGGCGACAATGGTTACGCACGGCCAGATAACCGATCCGCGCTCAGTGGTTATTTTGACCTACGCTTTGTGTGGATTTACGCATGTGGCTTCGATTGCGATTTTCGTCGGCGGAACGGCTGCTCTGGCTCCTTCGCGTAGAGACGATTTGGCGGCGCTCGGTTTTCGGGCGTTGATTGCGGCGACTCTGGCTACTTTGATGACCGGTGCCGTTGCTGGAGTCTTCAGTGACGGACAAGGTGTGATGATGAATTTGGTTAAGTAACGGCTGCACTAAAGCGTCAGGGGTGGATAGATGGATAACCGATATGGGGTAAAACCTGGTATTGAGAGTTAGTGCATGCCGTTAAAGTTAATAAATACTGGGACTTAAAGCTTTGCTGGTTGGCAGTGTTCGGGTACAATTATTGCTGCCTTAGGAGCATCACCCCAGATAATCTTCCGAAGAGATTGAGTTTAACCGTCGAGGTTTCGGAATCACGCCTTGATTTTGCGAGGAGGAAAACATGCTCTTTGCCACTGCTTCAACATTGCTTATTGGTCGTCGCCGAATGCAAGCGGCGATCTTGTTCACAATACTTTGCTCATTTTTCACGCTTGTCCTGGCTCAAGACCAGATTGGCCGCATCGCCCGCATCAGCCTGATTGAAGGCGAAGTCAGCTATCAGCGCGTAGAAGATGCTCAGAAAAACCAGAAAGAAAATTGGTACGACGCTTCGCTGAATCTGCCGCTGAACGAACGCGACCAGATTTACAGTGGCCCTGGCGGGCGAGCAGAAATCCAGCTTAGCGGACGCAATCTTGTCCGCCTTGACCGCAACACCAATCTGCGGTTTTCACAATTCAACACCGGAACAATTCAGTTTGCGCTGCCTGTCGGGACGGCTACGTTTCGTGTGGACAGCCTTGACCGCCGTCAGTTCAATGTCGTTGACGCCAACGACATTGCCAAGGACGATCCGGTTTATTTTGAAGTGGACACGCCAATCGTCGCCGTTACCTTTTTGAAAGAAGGCAATTACCGCATCAATGTACGCGACGACGGAACCACAGAAGTCATTGTCCGCCGCGGACAGGCAGAGGTTTATAACAAACAAACCGGCACTGTGACGGTCAAACAAGGTCGCCGAATAACAGTTGACGGACACGATGCCGACTTTTTCCAGATTGCCAGACTTGAAGACAAAGACAACTGGGATCGTTGGAACGACCGTCGAGACGACGATTTGTTTTCGCGCGCTGAAAGTTCACGCAGCGCGCGTTACATACCTGTCGCGGTTGCAGGCGTTTACGACCTGGACACTTATGGTGATTGGTACGAATCACCTGATTACGGCTGGGTTTGGTATCCGCGCAGCGTGGCCATTGGATGGGCGCCTTATCGCCAGGGTTATTGGCGACATTATTCCGGCTGGGGATGGACCTGGGTTTCTTACGAACCGTGGGGATGGGTTCCCTATCATTACGGTCGTTGGGCCTGGTATCGCAGCCGCTGGTGCTGGGTTCCGACGGTTTCAGTCGGTTGGGGATGGGCGCCGCATCAAGTCGCTTTCTTCGGCTGGGGTAATTACAGCCGAGGTTACCGCGACGGTTATTACGACGGTTATCGTGACGGGCGATACGGCTGGTACGGCTGGTGTCCGCTTGGCCCCCGCGACAGGTATGACGGCAGATATTACGGAGGCCGAGGTTCAACAACCATCGTCAACAATACGACCATCATCAATCCACGTTCGCTGGACAATTACAATTCGCCAAACGGAGTCAGCGTGATGGAAGGCCGCAAGTTCGACAATGGCCGAGTAATCGTCACGCAAAACGATGTTCGGTCTCCCGGTGAAATCAAGCTTCCGCCAGCGCCTCCGCGTGGAGCTGCCGATCGTGGAGACCCATCGGCTCCGGCGGTTTTGCGCGGCGAAGAGTTAAGACCCTTACAGGCAGCGCCGACTCGTGAATTGAAAGTCGAACGAACGGAAATTGCTCGCCGATTGGAAGCTCCCGTCACCGAACGCAGACAGGTTCCTGGTTTTGATCGTGTGGGCAGCCCGAACCGTGAATCATTTGATTTAACAGGTTCGCGCCCAATTCGCGACTCCCAAACTGGCGCTGTGTCACCGGATCGCAATGCGCCGACGCGCAACTCCGACACCGCTCCAACACGTGTTCAGGACGGTCTTATAGTCAGGCCGGATCGCCCGGCGCGTGAAAGCGAGTATCGAACCGTCGAACGAATTCCGCCTCCAACCAGGAGTTTGCCGGAAAGCGAACGCAACAGCCCATCACGTGATTCGTCCCGCGATTCAGTTGATTCGCCGCGTTCATCTCCAAGCCGCGACACGAACAGGGAGATGGATCGTCCATCACGAACGGAATCGCCGCGCCGATACGATCCGCCGCCGTCACGACCGATTGAACGTCGCGAATCGGCTCCACCGCGCGAAGCGCCATCACGCAGCGAACGCCCTTCGCCTCCACCACGTGAAAGCGCTCCCCAACGTTCAGAGCGCCCGGCTGAACGGCCTGCTCCCGCTCCATCACGCGAAAGCTCGCCATCCAGACCAGAGCGCCCGGCTACCCCTTCGCGAGAAAAGCCGTAGTCGGAGCTTCAACCATTCACTCAAAAGCGGACGCCACTGTGCGTCCGCTTTTTTTATCCTGGGACTTACGCCAAAAAACCTGAACTTCAGGCACTGCAACGACATCACCTTCTATTGGCCTCACTGCACAATTTTGCTACCTTGCGCTTCCGGTTCCGGGCAAGCAGTTATGATTGACCATCAGATTCAGGACAATGAACAACCACTCAAAAAAGATGCGCTGGCGCATTTATGGCGCTGGCTTTCATCTGACAAAGAGCAAGCCGGGCTGCGTTATGAAACCCTGCGCCGAAAACTGGTGGAACTATTCGCTCGTCGTCAGGTTCCTGCGCTGTTTCTGTACGAACTGGCCGATGAAACTCTGGATCGCGTCGGACGCAAACTGGCCGAAGGCGAAGTGATTCATAACCCTGAACCGATGGCCTACGTTTACGGCGTAGCCCGCAACGTTTTAAGCGAATTCTGGAGGAACCACACACGCAGGGAAAAAGAAGAAACTACCTTTGAAAATTTATCTCCGCGTGATCTGGCCAGGATCGAATCCAGACAAAAGCTTCAAGAAGAGCGCCAGGAAAAAGAACGCTGGCTGGAATGCATGGACGAATTTTTGAAAACTCTGCCACCGCAAGACGCATTGCTGCTAAAAAATTGTCACCACGACGACCAATACCAACAGTCCATCAATCGTCGTCAGGCCGCCGCGCAAATGGGGATGGCGGAAAGCAGTTTGCGAACTCATTTGCATCGCATTCGCCAAATGCTGCAACGAAAGGTTCGCGCCTGCGTCGAGCGGCGTCAAAAATAGTTGTAACAGGCAATGGCAAATCAGCACTAACGTTATGAATAGTTGGAATCACAACCAGGCGGAACGCGAAATGGTCGAGTATTTACTTGGCGACATGCCTGAAGACAAATTGACTGACTTCGAAAAGCGCTACTTTGCCGACGATGCGCTGTTTGACCAGATGTTGCTGGTCAAACATGAACTGGTTGACGCTTATGTCCGCCGCCATCTGGACGCCGAAACCCACGAAAAGTTTGAACGCCATTTTCTGGCGACTCCGGGCGGCCAACAGGAAGTCGCCTTTGCCAGCGCGTTTCGAGAAAAATTGAACGAATCGCAACCGGTGATTGCCGCCGAGAAAAAACAAAATTCGCGTTGGGCTGAATTGTTC
>JAGNMH010000201.1 GCA_017991275.1 Acidobacteriota bacterium | reverse complement strand
CCGGACATTTTGCTGCCGCCTTCGTTCAGCGCCTGATTTAGATTTGTGCGCGACGCCGCGAGCGCCGGAACCAGTCCGCACAACATCGCCATCAACAACGTCACGCCCAGACTGAACAGCAAGACCGTGAAATTCAGCGAAACTTCTTCGATGCGTGGAATGTCGGCAGGCGCAACGCGCACCAGCAGCTTGATGAGCCAGTAAGACAAGGCTACGCCACCGAGGCCGCCGATCAACGCCAGCAGAAAACTTTCGGTCAACAATTGTCGCGCCAACCGTCCGCGTTCGGCTCCCAACGCAGCCCGCAAGGCAAATTCGCGGCGGCGCGCCGTCGCCCGCGCCAAAGACAAATTGGCGATGTTCGCCGCCGCAATCAGCAACAACATCCCCGTCGCCGCCAGCAACAACCACAACGCTGGACGCGCGTCGCCGAACAAATGCTCAGCCAACGGAGTGATGACAATGCGATGACCGGCAGCATTCATTTCAGGATGAGCCGCCGCCAGTCGCGCGACGATTGTGTTCATCTCGGCTTCGGCCTGAGCCAGCGTCATGTTCGGTTTGAGCTTGCCAACCGCCGTCAAAAACGACGCGCCGTAACTTTCCGCCTGCTGCGCCGAAACCGTTGGTCGAATCGGCAACCACAAATCTACGCCTTTGGGAAACTCGAATCGCGCAGACATCACGCCGACGACAGTAAAATTGTTTTCGCTGAGAGTGACGCTCTGACCGATGAGATTCGGATCGGCGTTGAATCGTTCGCGCCAGATGCGGTCGCTCAGCACGACGACTTTTGGCCCATTCACCACATCATCGCTTTCGTTGCACACGCGCCCAATTGCGGCTTGCGCGCCGAGCACTGAAAAGAAATTGCCGGACACTTTCGCGCTTTCCAGTTGGACTGCTTCGCCGCGCCCGGTCAGCACATACCCGTAGCCATACACCGTCGCGGGCAGCGCGGCTACGCCGGAAAGCGTTTGCGATTGCTGCCCCCAATCACGAACTTCAGCCATTGCCAGTTCGACAAACGGCTGATTGGCAGCCGTATCGCGCTTCCACAACGCGACCAGCCGATCCTGTTCGGCAAAGGGCAGAGGCCGCAGCAACACCGCATTGACGACACTGAAAATCGCCGTGTTCGCGCCAATGCCCAGAGCCAGCGTGATGACGGCAATCAAGGTGAAGCCCGGTTGTTTCAGCAGCATTCGCGCGCCAAAGCGCAAATCTTGTAGCAACGATTCCATTCGCATTCCTCCCTGTCGTTCGATGAATTCCAGTGGTTGATGTAATGCTCGAAACGGCTTTTCGGCACGGCTCAATTCGCATTCCAGCAAGCGCCAGTCGTAACCTTGCACAACGTGCGCTTCAGTTTCTGCTTCCGACAAGCCGTCAAGGCGCGTGTCTTCGTAGGCAGCTTCCAGATGCAGAGCGAGTTCTTCGACAATTTCGTTTTCGCGTTCCGCTGACAAATGCAACAGCGCGAGATGTTGGCGGACAATGTGTTTCCAATTCGGCATAAGTGATTCGTGATGGATGAGCCTTTCGCCAAATGTCAGACGAAGCTCACGCTCTCTTCGTCGTGTAGCGACGGAGAAGGCGCACGAGCCGTGCGCCATTGAAAGCAATTGATTGGATCACTCGTGTCTTAAAGCGGTCAGCGGGTCTACGCGCGTAGCGCGCCGCGCTGGAAGATAACAGGCCAGCAAAGCTACGGCGCTCAGCAACAAGGCCGCCGCCGCAAAGGTCAACGGGTCGGTCGCCGTAACGCCGAACAACAGGCTCTTGAGCAAGCGCGTCAGAGCAAGCGCAGCCGCTGCGCCCAAAGCCACGCCGATGGCAACCAGTGCTATGCTCTGCCGCATCACCAACGCCAGCACATCACGCGCTTGCGCGCCGAGCGCCATCCGCAGCCCGATTTCGTGCGTGCGTTCCGTCACCGCAAAGGCCAGCACGCTGGCAATGCCGAACGCACTCAGCAACAACGCCAAGGCCGCGAATCCGCTCAGCAACCCCGTATTGAAACGGCGCGGCGCGAGCGTACCCGCCACCCGCTCACGCAACGTGTTTACCTTCGCCACCGGTTGATCTTTGTCCAGCGCCCACACCTGTTGGCGCATGGCGACGGCAATCGCTGACGGTTCGCCCGCCGTGCGAATAAACACATTCAGCCATTGCGGCGCGCGGCTGGCGAAAGGCAGATAGCAAGTCGCGCCCGCCGGCGATTCGAGCGTGCTTTGCGGAGTGTCAGCCACAATGCCGACCACGATTTTGTATGGGTTTTCCGGCTTGGGGATGCCGAGCGAGAGCCGCTTGCCGAGGGCATCTTCGTCGGGCCAGAACTTGCGCGCGAGCGTTTCGTTGACGACGGCGACATCATCGCCGTCCTGCGCGGTGAACTCGCGTCCGCGCAGCAAACGCATGCCGACCGTGCGAAAGTAAGTGGGCGTAATCATTTGCCAGCCCGCACTCGGCGGCGCTTTGGGATCGAGCGGACGGCCTTCGATCATAAACGGATCGTTGGTCACTTCGCCGTTCAAAGGGATGTGGCTGCCTGCGCTGGCCTGTTCAACACCGGGCAGGGAAGCGGAGCGCGCGAGCAACTCCTGCGCGAAGGCTTTGATGCGCGCGGGGTCAGGATAACGTTCCTTCGACAGCGACAACTCGACGATGAGCAGCTTGTCTACGTCAAGCCCTGGATTGAGGCGCTGCACGCGCAGCAGGCTGTTCAGCAACAGCCCCGCGCCGGTGAGCAAAAGCACGGCGAGCGCGACTTCACTGACGACCAACAACTGGCGCAGCCACGGATGGCGGCGCGTCGCCGCTGCCGAACCATCCTTCAACGCTTGCTGCACGTTGGCGCGCGACGCCTGCCAGACGGGCAACAAGCCGCACAGCGCACAAGTCAGCAAGGTCAGCACAACCGTAAAGGCCAGCACGCGCCCATCCAGATTGGTTTCAGCCAGGCGTGGCAGCTTATCGAGTTTAAGCCGGGTGAGCGTCGCGACGCTCCACCACGCCAGTAACCATCCGCCCAGCGCACCCAGCGCAGCCAACAGCAAGCTTTCGCTCAACATTTGCCGCGCAATGCGCCAACGGCTCGCGCCCAGCGCCGCGCGAATCGCCAATTCACGCTGGCGTACCGTCGCGCTCGTGAGCAGCAGGTTCGCTACGTTGGCACAGGCAATGAGCAAGACCAGCGCGACCGCGCCAAGCAACAGCCACAACGCGCGACGGCTTTGCCCGACGACTTCTTCGAGCAGCGGCGCAGCCGTGATGCGCCAGCCGCCATCCCAGCCATTCGGCCCCGTGTAACTGCGATGTTGCGCTTTGAATCGTTCGCCCAACGCATCCAATTCGCCTTGCGCTTGCGTTGCCGTCACGCCCGGACGCAACCGTGCCAACACGTTCAGGTAATAAGGCCGTTCGCGCTGAGCAACCTGCTCCGGCGTAAAGGCCAGCGGCGTCCACAACTCCGCCACTTCGCCGAACGGAAAGCTCGCGTGCGGATACTGAAACCCGGCAGCCGTCACACCGACAATGGTGTAGCTCTGTTCATTGAGCCGCAGTGCGCGCCCTACGACATCCGCCGCGCCACCCAGCCGCTGTTGCCAGAAAGCGTGACTGATGATGACTACTTTGTTACGCCCCGGCTGTTCGTCTTCCGGCGTAAAACCGCGCCCTTGCGCCAGCGGCGCGCCCAGCAATGCGAACAGATTCGCCGTCACCTCCGTGCCTTTTAGCCGCTCCGGTTGCGCCGTACCAGTCAGGTTGTAATCAGTGCTATGCGAAGCCGCGACTTGCGCGAAGCTCCGCGTCTGATCGCGGTAATCCAGATATTCCGCCGCCTTCGCGGGCAAGCGCTCGATGTTGAGCTTGAAGAAATTCCCCCACAACACAACCAACCCCTCGGCCTGTGCATAAGGCAACGGACGCAACAGCACGGCATTGATGACGCTGAACATCGCTGTGTTCGCGCCAATGCCCAGCGCCAACGTGATGACCGCAACCAAGGTGAAGCCCGGTTGCTTCAGCAACATTCGCGCGCCGAAACGCAGGTCTTGTATCAACGATTCCATTCGCATTCCTCCCTTTCGTTCGAGCCATTCGATAGTTGCGGCAGGCGGTTGCCACTCGACGCGGCTCAGTTCGCATTCAAGCAAGCGCCAGTCATAACCTTGCACAACGCGCGCTTCAGCTTCTGCTTCCGACAAGCCCTCAGCGCGTGCATCGTCGTAAATTGCTTCAAGATGTAGCGCGACCTCCTCGACAATTTCGATCTCGCGTTCCGGCGGCAAACGCAAAGCTGCCAGTCGCTGCCGCACCATGTGGTTCCAGTTCGACATAACTTATTCACTGTTTCCTCTTACTGGCGGTTGTCTGTAAGTACTGAGCTGAACTCAACGAATGACGGAAACTCCGCGCTCCGATGCACGGCGATTTTGGCTTTCTGATGCGCCGTACCGGTCAGGCTGTTTTCGCCGGTATTCAGGTTACGCGCATAGATCGGAAACGACGCCGACGCGATGTCCACTACCAGACGATGGCCTGGCGCGATGCGAATTGCGGTATGCCACAAATCCACGTTTACCCGCACAGGCTTCGTTCCCTCGAACCGGACGCGCGCTTTGCCCTCGGCCAGCAGGAAGTGTTTATGCGCAGCATCCTCTTCAGAGATGCGCACAAAGAGGTCTGTTTCCGGCACATCAGCAGAAACGTAAATCACTGCGGACATCGGGCCTAAAATTTTGAAAGGCTCCTGAACAACGGCACTGCGCCAGACCAACAGGTCTTTGCGCTTCAGGAATTTGTCATAGCGGGCTTCCATCTCGTCGCCGAACATGCGCGGACTGGGCGTCGGATCGCCAGGGTCATAGGCATACTGGTCGCTTCCTGGCTGGCTCTCCACGCGATCAGGGGATAGAGCAAAGTTGCTGCCTAAAAAGTACTTCTTCGGCTGGCCCGGCGGTGGATAGCTGGCGGCTGTCATCCAGTGGTTTTCGCCCATGACGAATAACTTCACCGGTTCGCCGCGCGGTGCGGCCTCGCCCTTCAACCAATGAGCGAACCAGTCGGCATATTCCTGATTGAGGTCGAGCAGCGCCGCTTCGCCGAAATCGCGCCCGCGTTCTTTGCGCGTGGCCGTCGCCGTATGCCCCCACGGCCCAAGGATCAAGCGCTGATTCTTCGCTCCGGCTTTTATCATAGCGAGGTAGTTGAGCTTCGTGCCGAGACCGCTGTCATCGAACCAGCCCGATTGATGAAGCACTGGCACGTTGATCTGCTCGGCTTTGCTCAGGAAGCGAGCTGGCTTCCAATAGCCGGAATCAGAACTTTCGTAACACCATCGCTGCCAAATCTCATCGCCCCGTCCAAAAACCTTCACGTCCTGTCTGGCGACGGGCAGATCGTTGAATGCTTTCCCGAACGCCGGGAGGAAGCTCTGGAGCGCCGGTAGCGGTGAACTGTCCTCCAGCTTCTGGCGACGAATCACATACAGCCATTGCATCATCGGCATGTAGTCGAGAACGCCATGATCGTATGGGAGACGGTCGGTCGGCGCGACATTCACGACCATCGCGGCCAGATGCGGCGGACGTTCGACCGCCGCCAGCCATTGAACCAATCCGGCATAAGAAGCCCCAATCATTCCGACTTTGCCCGAACACCAGGGCTGACGCGCCAGCCATTCGATGGTGTCGTAACCGTCCAGTCCTTCGCGCAGGAACGGTTCAAATTGCCCTTCCGAGCGAAAACGCCCGCGCACATCCTGCACGGCGTAAACATAGCCGCGCGCCGTCCAGAACTGCGCACGCGCACCAGAGGAAGCGATTGCTTTGTTGTAAGGCGTTCGTTCCAGCAGCACGGGTAGGTTGTTCGACGGGCCGTTCGGAAAGTAAAGGTCGAGCGCCAGCCGCACTCCATCGCGCATTGGGACGAGTGTTTCCTTCGGCTGAGCGAACGCCGGACACTGCGCCAACAGCAGCAGCACAGCCAGTCTCAGCACAGCGATTGATGTGATGAAGCCCGGTTGTTTGAATGACATTCGCGCGCCAAAGCGCAGGTCTTGCCATAACGATTCCATTCGCATTCCTCCTTTTCGTTCAAGCCAATCAATGGTTGCCACAGGCGGTTGCCAGCGACGTTCAACGCGACTCAATTCGCATTCGAGCAAGTGCCAGTCATAATTTTGCATGGCGTGCGCTTGTGCTTCGGCTTCTGACAAGCCTTCGAGCAAAGCGTCGTCGTAAACCGATTCAAGATGCAGCGCGATCTCTTCGACGATTTCGATTTCGCGTTCCGGCGGTAAGCGCAACGCCTCCAGATGCTGGCGCACGATATGATTCCAGTTCGGATTCATTGTTCCGTTCACGCCGGGTTGATTTTGGCGACGCGATCCAGGGCTGCGAAAAAGTCTGACCACGTTTGCCGCTGTTCGTTCAAAACCTTCTTGCCTTGGGCGGTCAGCTTGTAATAACGCCGTCGCCGTTGCCCGGCCTTTTCAACCCAGGTGCCTTTAATCAGTTCGCGTTTTTCCAGCCGATAGAGCAGGGGATAGAGCGATGCCACGTGAAATTGCAGCACGCCGTCCGAACGCTCTTCGATCAGCTTGGCGATTTCGTAACCGTGGCGCGGGCGATCTTCGACCAGAGCCAGAATCAGCATTTCAGTGCTGCCTCGTTTTACTTCTTTGTCGAGCATAATCAGTTGTCTCCATATGTTGTTTTGCCACATATAGTCGCGCAACTATTTTGTGTCAACTCCCAGAGAGTGATTGAGAAGGTTTTATTGTGACTACTTGACCTCTTCGTCCCAGCGGGACGGTTGACCGTAGGCAGGTCGTTTACGGCCTGTGTGTGCGATGGTGAAAATTGTTCTCGTCCCATCGGGACGGATGAATTTCCGGCCAAAATTCGTGTGCTTGCCAGCAAATTCAACCGTCCCGATGGGACGAGGGATCTGGGCATTACCTTTGCAGGCCGTAAACGACCTGCCTACTTTCAATTGTCCCTCTGGGACAAAGATCCCTGATCAGTTACGATTTTTTTTCGATACAGGAGGTTGTGGAGTTTTAGCAGAACTTGCTGGCGAAGGAAGGCGGCGATTCCACTTCCGATGCTCGGCATGCGAGCATCGGAAGTGGAATGTTGGAGCGCAAGGAGCGTAGCTTGATTATTCGTGGCGCAGAGCCACCAGCGGGTCAACTTGAACGGCTTTGCGCGCTGGCAGCCAGCAAGCAATCAAAGCGATCAAGGCCAGCAGCCCGGCGATCATGCCGACGGTGACGGGTTCGTTTCCGCTCAGGCCATAAAGCTGATCAACCATCTGGCGTTGCCAGCTTCTTTCTTCAAAGTATTTGCTGACCAACAGCTTCTTCAAACCGTAAGCGACAAATCCTCCGGCGACCAATCCCAGCAGCACCAGCTTCATTCCCTGCCAGATGACCATTCGGAGCACGTGACCGGTTTGCGCGCCCAAAGCCATTCGCACTCCGATTTCGTTCGTTCGCTGAGCCACCGAATAAGCCAGCACTCCAGACAATCCAATCGCCGCCAGCAGCAAAGCCAGTATGCCGAAAAAGCTGAGCAGTCGCGCGTACAACCGCTCTTGAGCCAACGTTTGATCAGAGCGAGCTTTTTGCGTGGTGATTTCAGTCAATGGCAAATTACTGTCCAGTTCACGAACCATTTGGCGAACGGCATTGGTAATGGCAGTTGGTTCGCCAGTTGTTCGCAACGCGAAGTTCATTTGGCCGATTTCGGCAATCTCCTGTCGCCACGGAGTGAACAGCAATGGCTCAATCTCTTCGCGCTGGCTGTTGTATTTGGTGTCGGCGACGATGCCAATGATTTCAATGTCGCGTTTGCCGTCATCGTCTCTGACGTGTTTGCCCAGCGCGTCGTCGTTGGGGAAAAACTTTTTGGCCAAAGTTTGATTGACTATGCCGACAAGTGGAGAAGTCGCCACATCCGTTTCGGCGAAATTGCGTCCGCGCAGCAGCGGAATTTCCAGTGTCGAAAAGTAATTTTCGCGCGCCATCTGCCGGTTGGCGATGTGTTGCTCAGCGGATTTTTCAGTCTCACCGGGCAACAGCAATCCCGTGTTCCAGGTGTTTTGCGCAATCAAAGGAACGACTCCGAAGGTTGCCGAGCGCACGCCCGGCAACGCATCCAGTCGCGCGAAAAGCTGTTGATAAAACTGCACCAGCCGTTCGTCTTTGTAGCCAGACTGGCTTGGGTTAAGAGTGAACAGCATCAGGTTTTCCTGGTTGAATCCGAGTTTGACCTTTTGCAGATTTTGCAGCGAACGCACAAACAAACCGGCTCCGATCAACAACAGCAAGGACAGCGCGACCTGAGCGACTACCAGACC
>JAGNMH010000200.1 GCA_017991275.1 Acidobacteriota bacterium | reverse complement strand
CGAACTCTGGCGGCGTCAGCAAGGTTATGGGCGCGGCGGTCGCATGAAGATCGAAACTGACACGGTTCAAATCCTGACCGGCGTTCGTCACGGAGAAACGATTGGTTCTCCAATCGCCGTGATGGTGGAAAACCGCGATTTTCAAAACTGGCTGGAAGTCATGGCTGCCGAAAAGCCTGACGTGATGCCCGAACGTGACCGCAAAGTCATTCGCCCTCGCCCGGGGCATGCCGATCTGGTTGGCGGAATGAAATACGACCGGCGCGATCTGCGCGACATTCTGGAACGAGCCAGCGCGCGCGAAACCACCATGCGCGTCGCCGTCGGAGCTTTCGCCAAACAATTGCTCGGCGAATTCGGGATTGAATTGGCCAGCCACGTCATTCAACTCGGCGAAATTTCCATCGCAAACCGCGGAGCCGATTGGGATCAGATCAAAGCCGTTTACGACGACATTATGTTGCGCTGTGTGGACAAAGAAGCCGAAGCACGCATGATTCAGCGCATTGATAAAGCCGGAGTTGAAGAAGGCGACACACTCGGCGGCATTTTTGAAATCGTGGCGAAGGGCTGTCCGCCAGGACTCGGTTCGCACACCAGTTGGGCAACGAAACTGGACGGACAACTTGCTCAGGCGGTGATGTCCATCCACGCCACCAAAGCCGTGGAGCTTGGCGAGGGCGTGGCCAACGCGGCTTTGCCCGGTTCACAGGTTCACGACGAAATCGGTTATGAAGCCGATGAAAAGAATTTTTATCGAATGTCCAACCGCGCCGGTGGTTTGGAGGGCGGCATGACCAACGGCGAAGAATTGCGCGTTCGTGGATACCTGAAACCGATTGCGACGCTGAGAAAACGGCTTCGCAGCGTCCACATCGAAACCAAAGAAGTGATGGAAGCCGATTTCGAACGCTCGGATGTGACGGCTGTTCCTGCCGCCGGAGTAATTGGCGAAGCAATGGTCGCCATTGTTTTGGCTAACGCAATGCGTGAAAAGTTTGGCGGCGATTCGCTGAGAGAAATGAAGCGGAATTACGACAGTTACTGCCAGCAGATTATGGAGTATTGAAATTTACCGCCGCGTTCGATTCGTCGCGGATAATAAGGAAAAAGAGGAACAGAACTGAAATGATTTTACCTGTAGTCAAATACGGCGATCCCGTGTTGCAGAAAGCCGGCGATGACGTCACAAACATTGACGGCCAATTGGCCGAGTTCATAGGAAACATGTTCGAGACAATGTACGACGCAAAAGGTGTTGGACTGGCCGCGCCACAAGTCGCTCTGTCTAAACAGCTTTTCGTCATGGATGTCAGCGCAGGCAAGGAGGCGAACGAGCGAATCGTTTGCATCAATCCGAAGATCGTGGATTCCAAAGGCAAAGTCGTCGGTGAAGAGGGCTGTTTGAGCTTTCCCGGCATTTATTTTGAAGTCGAGCGCCCAGAAATCGTTACTGTCCAGGCCATTGATTTGAATGGCAAAGAATTTACCTTTGAAGTTTCAGGTTATGCCGCCCGATGCGTGCTGCACGAAAACGACCACATCAACGGCAAGGTCTTCATTGAATATCTGAACCCGCTGAAACGTGAGCTTGTTGGCAGAAAAATCAAAAAGAAGATAAAGCTTGGCGAATGGGAATGAATTGAACCTTTGGTTCAACGACTAGATTACAGATGACCCAAAATGGCACGAGAAGCAGTTGAAACGCTTTTCGTGCCATTTTGGTTTTTTTGTTTCATTGGCGGGCTTCTGTGTTTCATTCTTGACACAGACGGGAGAAGTGGCTAGACTTAGCACAGTTTCGGCAGATTTCTTCAACCATCAGGTCGAAACGAAGGAGGATTGAAGCTATGTCGTTCAATAAAATTACTATTGTCGGTTTTCTGGGGCGTGATCCCGAATTGCGCTACACGCCACAGGGAACGGCGGTTTGCAAAATGTCAGTTGCGACAACCGAACGTCGCAAAAACGCCATCGGCGAATCCGAAGAACACACTACCTGGTTTAGAGTGACGGTTTGGGGACGCCAGGCCGAATTGGCCAACGAATATCTGGGCAAAGGGCGTCAGGTTTACGTCGAAGGTCGTTTGCGATTGGAAGAATACGCCGACCGCGAAGGCAATCCGCGAATCAGCCCTGAAGTCACGGCTACTGATATTCAGTTTTTGGGCAACCGTAACGAATTCTCTACGCCGCAAATCAGCAGCGTCGAAAATCGAATTGAAGTCGAAAATCAGGAGTCGAAATCTCCTGCCGTGACGACAACGGCGAAAGCGAAATCCAAACGAGTCGCCAGCCGCCCACTGGTCAGCATTGAAGAAGACGAAATCCCGTTTTAGAGGTTTGAATTTGGCGGCCTCAACAATTTAAGGAAAGCGAGGTGTCACAATGCAAATCGGCTGCAACAGATTCAGTTGTCAGAAAGCCGTTGAGGTTTGTTACTGGACGTGCAAATTCCGGCGCGACTGCAAAGACTGGCACAACGCGCTGGCTGCCGAACCTGGAATTGAAGCGATTTCCGAAAGGCTGAAACAAGCGGCGAAAAAGAACGGGCGGGCATTCGATCCTCAAACGATGGTATTGACCTCTCGTGGTAAGAAGAGCAGGGCCGCAATCGTTTCCAAAACGCCGATTGCTAACTTAGAATCCGCCAGCTTTTCAACGGCTCGCTGCGAAGCTGAGTCCAGCAACCCCGGCGAGTCATCACCAATCAACTTTACCAATAACTTTCACGGAGAGGTCAAAGAAACGATGACTGAAGATAATCTCGACACCCCAACTGCGGAACCCAAGGCAGAAGCTGCCGCAGAAACTCCCAGCAAACCGGCTGCGCCAAAAGTGGCCAAACCAAAACCGGCTGCGCCCAAGCCGAAACCGGCGGCCCAAACCTCCGGCCCGGTTTTTTTGCTGCTTTACCCAAATGGCAAATACAAGGAATTGCGTGAATCAGAATTGAACATCGAAGCGGCTGACGTGCTGAAAGACCCGTCGTTGCGCCTGGTCAAAGGCACACCGCTGGTTCCGCAGATCAGTTTTAAGGCAGCGGACGAATAGTTACAGCAGATAAGTTACAAGGCAACACCACTACCATCCTTAAACTTGGCACCTCAAGGCAAAGCAATTTGCCTTGAGGTTTTTTTCGTTAAAGCCCGCGGTTTGACTTGATTCGCCGTGGACTCCTAGACTGCACAACCGATACGAAACTACTTATCTAACATCACATTTATGAAACTGATTTTTATGGGGACGCCGGAATTTGCCGTCCCTTCGCTGAAAAAACTTATTGAAGCCGGGCACGAAATTTTTGCCGTCTTCACTCAACCAGATCGTCCAGTTGGCCGCAAACAGCTTGTCACGGCTCCACCGGTTAAGGTCTTTGCAGTCGAACGCCACATACAGGTTTATCAACCAACCAAAATCAAAACCGCCGAAGCCCGCGCCGAAATCGAACCGTTGTTCAAACAGGCAGACGCCGGAATCGTCGCGGCTTATGGGCGAATTCTGCCTGACTGGATGCTGGCCGCTCCGCGTTTTGGATGTATCAATGTTCACTCTTCACTGTTGCCGAAATATCGTGGAGCCGCGCCGATCAACTGGGCCATCGCCTGCGGAGAGATCGAAACCGGAGTGACGATTATGCAAATGGATGCCGGGTTGGACACCGGCGCGATGCTGTTGCAAGGGAAAATGCCAATTGGCCAACTGGAAACAACTGCGGAGTTGACGCCTCTACTGGCTAATCTTGGCTCTAATTTGTTGGTTGAGACTCTGGCAAAACTGGAGATTGGGGAAATTTCGCCGACACTGCAAAACGACGCTGAGGCCACTTACGCGCCAATCCTGAAACGCGAAGACGGGCAGGTGAACTGGGCGTTGACCGCGTCTGAGGTTTTCAATCGCCAGCGAGGTTTCACGCCTTTTCCTGGTTGTTACACCTTTTTAGGCGGACACCGACTGGAGTTGACGGGCATTTCTGTTGAAGGGGCAACCGACGACAGCCTAAGGTTTCAACCCGGCGCAGTTTGCGAAGTGACGAAAGACAGTTTTGCGGTTGTTTGTGGCGGCGGTTCGATTTTACGTGTGACTGAAGTTCAACCGGCTGGGAAACGTCCTATGCCTGCGCGTGATTTTTTGAACGGCGCAAAGCTTTCGGTTGAAACAACATTCGAGGCGACGGAGGCGGTGAAATTATGAGAAGCGAAGTATCGGCATCGCGCGCGGCTGCGTTTGAGGTGTTAATGCGCGTTGTCACGCAAAATTCATTTGCCAGCAATATGTTGGCGACTTCCAAATACGACAAACTGGCGCGCGAAGACCGTGCTCTGTTGCAGGAACTGACGCTTGGCGTTTTGCGCTGGCAGGGCAGGCTGGATTTTCTGATCGAACGATATACCCAGCGCGAAATTGACAAGCTGGATTTGGAAGCGGTTATCGCCATGCGCCTGGGACTTTATCAGTTGATGTATTTGACGCGCGTTCCCGCGTTTGCGGCGATCAATGAATCGGTCAATCTGGTCAAGGAAAACGGCAAAGCCAGAGCGGCTGGACTGGTTAATGCTGTGCTTCGCAGCGCGCAGCGCGAGCTTCAATCCAACATTCTTCCAGGCAGCAAAAGCCCTGTGCATAGAATCAGCATCGAGGCTTCTCACCCGGTCTGGCTGGTCAAACGCTGGCTGGCTCGTTTGGGAGAATCCGAAACGAGGGAATTGGCAATGGCTAACAACATTCCGCCGAAGATTTCGTTTCGATTTAATTCCAAACGTAATCCCATTGCCGAAACCGCTGAGGCGTTGACGCTTAAAGACATTGAAATTCGCCCTTCGCGCCTGACGCCAGATGCATTTGTCATAGAGCACGGAAACCTGTTGGCGAAATCAGAACCTGTTCAAAAAGGCTGGCTTTACCTGCAGGACGAAGCTTCACAATTGATTGCGCGACTGGCTTTGCAATTGGTCGCCGAAAATCAGCAGGCAAAGATTTTGGACTTATGCGCCGCTCCGGGCAGCAAATCCAGCTTGATGGCTTCCGGGCTTTCTACCGACTCAGTTATTGTCGCCGCCGATCTTCACTATCACCGATTGAGAACGGTTAAAGAATTAAGCGCACGGCTTGGAGTGGAAAACATCAACCCGATTCGGCTGAACGCTGAGCAAGATTTGCCTTTTGCGACTGAAACCTTTGACCTGATTTTGCTGGACGCTCCCTGTTCCGGGTTGGGAACGCTGCAACGCAATCCCGAAATCAAATGGCGAATGAACGAAGCCAAGCTTGTAGAGCTGGCTGAATTGCAAAAACGATTGTTAGTAAAAGCCGCAGAGCAGGTGAAACCCGGCGGCTTGCTGCTTTATTCGGTATGTTCGACCGAACCCGAAGAAGGCGAAGAGGTCATAGCGTGGTTTCGTCGCCAGAATTCATCATACCGCGACATTACACGCGAATCGGTTGCCGGGTTGAAAACTGATAACAAACCGACACTAACAACGACTGTGGGAGCGCGCACTTTTACGCATCAGCATGGCTCGGAGTGTTTTTTCCTGTGCGTGCTGAGGAAAGAAGACAGCCAGAAAATATGAGCTACACGCCAAAAAGAGGATTGAACATTCCGGCGATCACTGTGGTTGACGACGCCGGTCGAGTTATTGAAAAAGAACAGCGCCGCGTCTTTCGCCATCTGGTTCAACACGGGCGCGGAGCCGACATGATTTTCGGCGTCGGCACAACCGGCGAATGGAATCGCCTGGCGAACCCGGAACGCCTGCGCGTGATGGAAATTGAAGTTGACGAAGTCAGACAAATCAACAAAGACCTTTCCGCCGTCAACCCGCAATCCGTTGAATCCTGGCTCGGTATCAACGGCAAAACCCGCGCTGAGATTTTGGAAAATCTGGACGCGGCGATTCAGCTTCGGGCTGATGCGGCGGTGATCGCTCCGCTGGCGATTGAGGATTTGCCCGAAGCCGACATCGTCCGATTCTTTCAACGCGACCTGACCAATTTGCTGGAAGCCACCAACAGCGACATTCCGGTGTTTCTGTATGACAACGCTGACATTGCGGCTGCGGGGCAGCCTTCGCACATTCGCACTCGCATCGTTAAACACTTGAGCCGCTTGGAGTGGGTTCGCGGATTGAAGGTTTCGGCTTCGCGCAGAGTTCTGGGCAATTACACTCGCGCCGCGCTGCATTACAAACAGCCGGGCGAGTTCGGAATTTACGTCGGCAACGCGATGCTGATTTTCGATCTTTATCGTCCCAGTCACACGCTGTTTGATCGTTTGCGCGAAGGCTGGCGCGATTATTTGCTCAGCGACACTCCGCCCATCGGAGTCATTTCAGGCCCTGGAAACTGCATGCCGCGCGAATGGCAAAAGGCTTGGAGAGCGGCGTGGGCAGGCGATGAAGAATTGACGAATATGTACCGGGAACTCTGTCAGCAGTTTGAAAGCATCTGCGTGTTTGAAGAACACGGCCAGCCGGAGAATAAAGCGATTGCCTGTTTTAAGTACGCGATGGAATTGGACGGCGCGATTTCGGTCAGCAACGTTGCCGCCGGAACAAAGGCGTTGACGGCTGAACAGCGCTTGATCTTCAAGGATCGTTATCTGGCTTTGCGCGAACAGGTAAAGCGGTCGGTTGATCCGCTTTGGCAAACTCAGGCCGACGCAAATTTGGAAGTCGCTTCCGCTGATTAAAGCTCGGCCTGAAATCGGACTACCAAAGCTACGCCAAAGGCGCAGCACTTCACATTCAACTGCGCGCGATGAAGTCAACGATTATGGCTGCTATTTCTTCGCCTTTGTCTTCCTGCAAAAAGTGGCCGCCTCCGGCAATGATGACGTGCGGTTGACCGATTGCGCCGGGAACCAGTTTCTGAAAAACCTTTTCTCCGCCTCGAGTCACAGCGTCGCCATCGCTGAACGTCGTCAGCAGAGGTTTCGTCCATTGCCGCAAAACTTCCCAGGCTTTTCGATTGGCATCAGTCGCCGGGTCATCAGGCCGCGTAGGAACCAGCAGTGGAAACTGGCGCGCTCCGGCTTTGTAAGTGTCGTCTGGGAACGGCGCGTTGTAAGCCTTGATCACTTCGGGCGAAAGCTCGGTCACGCAACCGCCTTTGATAATCCCGCCAACGTGAAAGTTTTCGACCGTTTGCGAATAATGCTGCCAGCGCAAAAAACCTTCGGATGCCGGATGGTCACCGGTTGGCAACCCCGTGTTGCCGACGACGATCCGAGCAAAACGATCCGGGTTTTCAGCCACGATTCGCAATCCAATCAAACCGCCCCAATCCTGACCAAAGAACGTCACGTTTTGCAGATCAAGCGATTCGACAAAAGCCGTCATCGTATCCACATGAAACTGGTAGCTGTAATCTTCGCGCGCAGCCAATTTGTCCGAACGGCCAAATCCAATCAGGTCAGGCGCAATCACGCGATGTCCCGCAGCAACCAGAATCGGAATCATCTTTCGGTACAGGTAACACCACGAAGGTTCGCCATGCATCAGCAACACCGGCGCGGCATCCGGATCATTCGGGCGCGGGCCTTCGTCCAGGTAATGCACTCGCAGCGGAATGTTTTGGTAAGCGACTTCGACGTAATGCGGAGCGAAGTTGTAACCAGCCAGATTGGCGAATCGTTCGTCGGGAGTGCGTAGAACTTGCATCATTGAATCCTCTGGTATCAGTAGCCCGACCGTAAGGGAGGCGCTTAGACTCGCAAGCCAAAGCCCTTGCTCACGCGCGGGCTACTGACACGACAAGCAAAACTTGACAGCATCTTTAAGCGGAGAATAGACTGACCGCTCGGTAAGTTAATCAACGGCGCGAGCATTTTATGCGCCAATTCTCTTCAAAAGCAAAACGTCATTTATGAACATCATCGTCTGCCTGAAACAGATTCTCGACCCGGAGATTCCAGTCCGCGATTTCCGCGTGGACGCCGAAAAACGCGAAGCCGTTCGCGGCAATGCCAACCTTGTAACCAACATCTTTTGCGAAAACGCGCTGGAAACTGCGCTGCAATTCCGAGAAAAATCCGCGCCGGACGCCAAAATCACTGCGTTGATTTTCGGAGCCGACAGCGCCGAAGATTCGCTTCGCAAAGCTCTGGCCATGAAAGCCGACAGCGCCGTGCTGGTCACCAACGACGGAGCTGCGAATCCCGATCCACTTGCTGTTGCACAGGTTTTGGCCGCTGCGATTCGCAAACTTGGCAGTTACGATCTGGTTATGGTCGGACGCGAATCAGGCGATTGGGGCGTTGGCCAAACCGGCGGTTTGCTGGCTGAAGAACTCGGCTGCGCGTCGGTTTCGTTTGTGGACAGCATTGAGAAAAACGGCGACGGCCAAAATTCTGGTTTGACGCTGAAACGCCAAACCGACAACGGC
>JAGNMH010000199.1 GCA_017991275.1 Acidobacteriota bacterium | reverse complement strand
AGCCAACACATTGTAAAGGTACAGAATTGAAACTACCGGCCCCAACAGCACGTAAGTCCACCAGTTTTTTTGTATCCGGGAGCGATTGGGGGCCAGCAATTGAGAAGCCACCATGGCGCGAGTCCAGCCGGTTGTCGCGCCTAACATGAAGATTCCAGATAACAGAGCGGCTACGGGAAAACTCAATTGGCCGATAAACGACGCTGCAACCAGCCAGATCAATCCACCCCAGAAAGTCAGGTTATAAAGACAGTGCGAAATCGCGGTTACCTGCCAGACTCGCGGAGAATAAACTCGCGTGATTCGCATTTGCCGTGTGCTGAATTCCAGCAACTGGGCAAAAGTTGCGTCTGCGTGCGAAGCAACCAGGCAATGAGGGACAAACTTTATTCTCTGACCGGCTTGATGAACGGTTGCGCTCAGGGCGTAATCGTCACTCAGCGCACCATTCCAAATTTGTTTGATATGCAGCCGGTCGAAATTCTCGCGGCGAATGGCGGTTGAACCTCCCCAGGCAAATGACGAACGTTCGCCCAGCAATGACAAAGCGCTGGCATTCCAAACCGAGAGCAGCCGCGAAGCCAGGCCGGAGCCGGAGTTTTTTGCGGGCAAATACCAACGAAAACCTGTTGTGGCTCCGATGCGTTTGTCTCCCAGCGGAGCAACCAGTTCCGACAACCAGTAACGGCCGACGCGGGCGTCGGAATCGGCGAAGACCAGCACTTCGGCGCGGCGGTCAATCGAATTCAGCATGTCCACTGCTGCCAACAGGTTATGAACTTTCTGGCCGCGGATTTTGGCTTCACCGGCTACGACCAGCCAAGCCGGGCGGCGGCTGTAGTTTTTAATCAACCGCGATAGCACGGCGTAAGCCGGGTCGGCTTCGTTTTCAGTAACGAAAATGATTTCGTAATCGCGGTATTCCTGGGCAAAAAGCGCGCGCATGTTTTCTTCAAAATCGTGCTCCAGGCCTTTGCAGGGAACTATGACTACGGATTTGGGCTGATAACGGTTGGGGCGCGGGCGGTTATAGCGCAAGGCGTAGCGGGCGAATTTGAGCGCTGCCGCCAGCGACAGAAGACTTTGGAAAAACAGGATGACGCCTAAAACGATAACAATCGTTTCCATAACCGAAACCACCAGAGGAAAAAGTTTTCAGATTTCGAATCGCTAAACGGGGGGATTCGCAAGGGAGGCCATTTTGCGCGAAAGGGCAGGGAATTGCCAAACGAATTTCTTACAAAATGCGCTAGGTCAGTCTGCTTTCGATCATTTCCACGATGCTGGCCGGTTTTTCATCGCTCAGCGCCAGCCGTTTGGCTTCCAGAATCAAGTTGGCAAAGTCAGTCGCTTGGTCGCGGAACCGTGCATTGCGGGAAATCAGGTCCTCGATGACTCTTCGTTCGCGTTCGCCGCGAGTCACGTTTTCGCTCAATCCGGCAGCGACGGCGTATTCAACCGGGATGGTCTGGTTGCGAACCATCACCAGCAGAGGTTTGAATTCCTTTTTAACTTCGTCGCGTATGCGGTTAAGTTCCAGCAAAGAATTTTTGAAGCCGAGCTGACCGCGTAGCGCCAGTTCAATCACTGGCGGCAAAGGGCTGGCTTCGTTGGTTTCGTGCGGAGTCAGTTCCTGCCTGAGTTGTACGAATAATGCTTCGTTGAATTCTTCCGGCGTTGCTTTGCCGTCAACTTCGAAGCCGACGCGGATGACAGGGCGTTGGTGGTAATCCTGAACCAACCGAGCCGTGTGCCTTTTGCCTTCGATTTCAACCACATAAGCACCGCGCTGATTGGCGTATTCGTCCACGCTACAAGCTTCCAGCGAACCTGGGTTGTAAGCCCAGCCGTCAATCTCGAAATTTTTGTGCGTGTGGCCCAGAGCCAGGTAATCAATGTAAGTTTTCAGTTCGTTCAATTTGGCGACAGGCAGTGGAGGGCTGGGATGATTGACGTGACCTTCGATGTCTGTGTGCAGCATCATCACGTTGAATCGCTGCTGGTCGTGATGATCGCGGAGCAAATCAACCAGCGCGGTCAGCGATTGCGTGACCGTCGAACCATACCAGATCGAACCGAAAATCCTGACTTCGCCGATGTCAATGAACGAGCCTTTGCCTTGTTCTTCGTCCCAGGCTTCCAAACGCGCTTCACCGTCTTCGTAAATTGGTTCCAGCAGTTTGATGTATCCCCACCGAGACATGCTTCGCAGCCAGCTAAATTTAGTCCCAACTTCGTGTGAGTCGTGATTGCCTTCAATCACTACGACTGGAATTCCGGCGTCGCGCAACCGAGTCAAACAAAACATAGCCTGATTCATCGCCTGCGGTTCGACTTTGCGAGCGTCGAAAAAATCTCCGGCAATCAGGACGAACGAAACCTGCTCGGCCAGTGCATAACGTTCGATACAATCACGCCAGGCGTGAAAAAAATCCTGAGTCCGTTCCTCAGACTTGTAGCGGCGAATGCCCAAATGTATGTCGGCGATATGCAAAAATTTGATCATGGATTATTGCAGTTCGGGTTTACTCAGGATGATCGTTTCGCGGAAAGTGGCGTAAGTCGGTCGGCCATTGAGTTTCGCCGGGTTAAAGCGATATTGGCGAAAAGCCTGAATAGCTTTCGGGTTCAGCGCCGGATCGGGTGAATCCAACACGCGCACGTTTGAAACCAGCCCTTCGGGAGTGACGATGCATTGCAAAGTGATAGAACCCGTCGGTTTGGAACCGGGTACGAATTTCAGCGGGGCTCGGTTGATGATCGTAGGAATGATGAAAGTGTCACTTTCGCCGAGTTCGACCTTTGATCCGAACTGATCGGTTGGTCGCGAAATGTCCGAAGGTTTGTTTTGCAAGCTGCGAGCGGTTTGAACGGTCGGCGTGATCGTCACCAGCAGTGCGCGCGTTTCCGGCACAGATTCTACGCCGTCCGGCCCTTTGAATTCCTTGACGCCAAAACCGCTTCGCTCGCCGCGCAGCATAACAGTTTCGTAACTTCCCGCGGTCACGCTTTTGGCTTCCAGCACGGTTTGTTCTCCGTACTTGGCAAGAAAATCAAAAATCACTTCGTTTTTTGAAATGATGCGCGGAGTAATGACGAAGACAAACTGACTTTCATTCATTGGCTGCGAGTCGGTGAAGGCCTCGGCTTCGCGCAAGCCGATTGTGCGGACGTGCCGAACTTTTAAGTCTTCAGCGCCAAAGTTTCGCTGTATGTATTCGATTTCTTCTTCAGGAGTGTTGGCCGTTACTTTCAACACATTGACCTGCGAAAACTTCTTTGATCGCACGTCGTCAAATTGGTAAATGGCCACCGTCACACCTACACCATAATCGTTTTGCTTCAGTAGTTGAGCGTGTGCTGAAGTAGACAGTAGACAGTAGGCAGTAGGCAGTAGAAAAAACGTCAGCAGCGATCTTTTAGCTTTCATCTTCATCGGTTTCCTTCTCTTCCAACATTATTTGGTAGGCTTCGCGTTTCGTCAGGCCGCGTGATTTGGCGGCTTGTTTGATTGCGTCATTGCGGCTTAAACCGCCGAGCATCAATCGTTCAACTTGTTCGCTGATTAAGCCTGTTTCGACTTGCGGCAAATTATCGTCACCGCTTCCTGCGATGACAAGAGTCATTTCTCCACGCGGCTGGTTGGCGTCAAAGTGCGCGACCAATTCCGACAATTTGCCGCGAATGAACTGTTCGTGGAGCTTCGTCAATTCGCGCGCCAGCGACGCCTGCCGGTTGCCCAAAACTTCCAGAGCATCAATCAGAGTTTCTCGAATCCGGTGCGGAGCTTCGTAAAAAACCAGCGTCGCGCGCTCGGTTTTCAATTCTTCCAGCTGCGTTCGTCTGGCCATTTTTTTCGCAGGCAAAAAACCTGCAAATAAGAACGAGTCGGTCGGCAAACCCGAAGCCACCAACCCGGCGACCAGCGCCACTGCTCCAGGGACTGGCACGACGGTAATTCCATTTTCAATTGCTGCCAGGACAATTCTATAAGCCGGGTCGGAAATTCCCGGAGTGCCAGCGTCCGTGACGATGGCGATTGATTTGCCAGCGAGCAAGTGTTGAACGAGTTCGTCCGCTCGCGCTTGCTCGTTGTGTTCGTGATAACTGATGGTCGGTTTGCTGATGCCAAAATGATTCAGCAAACGCCCGGTGTGGCGTGTGTCTTCGCAGGCAATCAGGTCAACCGATTTCATCACGCTGATCGCTCGCAACGTGATGTCTTCCAAATTGCCTATTGGAGTGGATACAAGATAGAGAGCCATTCGGATTCGGATTCTCTGTTGCGCCTGAGCCGTCGTGCAAGCCCAAACTTAGTTACTTCTCAGCAAATTTGTCAGCGGCCAGACAAACTCAAAAAAAAATTCTTTTGTGCAAGAAACTATTGAACAACCTGTTCACGTAAGGTCACATCAGAAGCGGCGCAATGAGGTTGATGAACCGAAAAGCCGCTTGAAGCTTTTCAACAGTAACGAGGAGGAGACGTTATGAAAAAGATATTTGCAACAACGATTCTGGCTTTGATGGTTGCGGTGATGCCGGTTGCGGCTAACCCTGGTGATGAAGCTGCTCAGTACGACAAGACGATCAAAAAGATTCGCAAGGAACTGGTCACGCTTCCTTTCTATAGTGTGTTTGACAATCTGAACTTCAAACTCGAAGACGGCAAGGTCACACTTTACGGTCAGGTTTCGCGCCCAACGCTGAAGAGCGACGCAAAGCGCGTGGTGGAAAAAGTAGTGGGGGTCGAAGGCGTAGAGAACAAGATCGAAGTGCTGCCTTTATCGTCTTTCGATGATCGGATTCGGCTGGCGACTTACCGGGCAATTTATCGCCAGCCGGGTCTTGATCGCCTGGCTTTGCAAGCCGTTGCGCCGATTCACATCATCGTCAAAAACGGTAATGTGACTTTGGAAGGTGTTGTGCCGACCAAGAGTGATTCGGCTCGCGCCTTTATCGCGGCCAACGGGGTCTCGAATGTTTTCTCGGTGACCAACAATCTCCGAGTTGAAAAGAATTAGTTTTTCTCCTGTGTTTCGTGTGTAGTGGTTCCTATTCGTAGTTCCTTCCGAGGGGTGAGGTTAAAAGGGCTGACGAGCAATCGTCAGCCCAATTTTTTTGTCTGCAGTTACTTGCTCTTTCCGCGTTTGAACGTAGCCGCAACTTTGGCGACACGTTCTCCCAGTCGTCTGGCTTCATCCAATTCTTTTTCAGTGACGAGCGATTTGCCGTCACCCGTTGTAGCCGCAGCGCCCAAAGCCTGGCCTTCGCTGACAACGATCATTCGGTTGCCTAGCATTGCCGCGACAATTGTCATCAGCGCAATCTCCTTGCCGCTGGAAGTTTCGCCGCCTGTGACAAAAGCTCCGCCAACTTTGTCGCGCATTTGAAAAGCCGGAGGCAACACTCCGCAATCAGTCGAAAACCGATCAAAGAAACTTTTGACTTCGCCAGCCATGTTCGACCAGTAAACCGGCGAACCGACAATCAGCGCATCCGTTGCCAGCAGCTCCTGGCATTTCACATCACCGACTTTCTTGAGCATCACTTCGGCTTGCGAAATTTTCTTCGCGCCTTCGGCAACGGCTTTGGCCATCGCTTCGGTGTGACCTCCTTGCGAGTGATAGACGATCAGGATTTTGATTTTCTCCGGCGGCTGATTCGCCTGCGCCAACGCGAACTGGGTGCAAAGCGCCAGGACGACATTCGTTAGCAGGTTCAACCTGCGTTGGCTTTTCATTTCAACTGAACTCCTTTCAATTCCCAACGCTCGCCGAAAAAGCCAGCCGCAGCGATTCGTCCCGGCGCGTAAGCCGAAGCGGGAACGCTTAGATCAACAACCGCCCAATCCGGCAGCTTCGGCGTTTGCTGAGCATTGGTCAGGTAATGAGCTTCGCGGAAGGTGATGCCGCTGTTGATGACTACGTAACGGCGCGGGTTCAGCGGATTCGGGAAGATCATCACGGGCGAGTGATTGGCGGCGGCAAAAGTTTGGTCGCCGACTTTGACAGTTTGCGAGTTCCAGCCAATCGGCAATCGGTCAATGATCTTTGCCAACACAGAGTTGCTGGCCGGGTCTCCCCACAAAACCAGATTGCTGTTGGCAATATCGGCGTCGCTGATTTCTGCATCGTTCTTAACCGGAGCCTCACCGCGAAACATGCCGCGCCATTGAGCGATGGCTCGATCAAGCTCGGCTGCGCTCCAGGCAGCGACTTTGTCGTTCAGAGCTTTTCCGGTTGGGCGAACAAACACGAAACTGCTCATAAAGGCGTCGTCAATCGGGCCTTGCAGACCGTGGCGTTTGCTCAAACCCTCTTCGGCTTTTTCAACCAAAGTCCATTTGCCGTTGAGTTTGCGAAAGCGCGAAGTCCACGAACGGTCGGACATGATGGGCGAAGCCGTGACTTCCTGTTTGTCCAGAATCACCGTCGGTCGGCGGGAATTGTCGAGCGGACATTCGCCCGGCTTCATTTCCAAAGTCAGAGCCGTGACGTTCTGAGTCGTCACTTGAATCGGAGCGTTGTTGCGGATTTCGGCTTCGGCGCGAGCGCGTTCCCAATGTTCGCCCAGCGCGTCAATCGTGATCCAGGCCATTTGGTTGTAACGCAAAGTCCAGGTCGTGAATTTGACTCGGCGGGGAACCGGATTGCGTCCGGCGGCGGCGATGGAATCAATGCGGCGGCTGATTTCCTTGATCGCGTCGGGATGGTACTTGTGCTCGGTTTGCGGGCCGATGATGTGCGTCAGTTCGATGCCTTCGGTTTTCAGTTCACGCGCCATGACGTTGGCGGCCTGAATCTGCCGATCAATTTCTCCGCTGTAAGCGACGGTTGGGCAATTGAACAAATTCGCGGCGTAATCCGTCGCGTTGTACCAATGCCAGAGTTTTTGTTCGTACCACGGCACGTCGTTCAGATTGGCTTTGACGTATTCACCAGTTTCGGCAAAGCCAGCGCCCGGCGCAGCCGCAGCCCACAGCCCCGCGTGATGAGTGGCGATGTGCCAGGTGGCTGCTCCGCCCATTGAAAAGCCGCGAACGCTGACGCGGTTTTCATCAATCGGGTAATGCCGTTTGACAGCGGCCAGAGCTTCAAACAAATCAACTTCGCCAGCGAATTTGTTGGCGTTGCAGTAACGCCCGTAAGGGTGCAGAACGATTGTGTTTGCAGGCGTGAACTGGCCAGCGTTCTTTTGCCGGTCGGCGATGAAATTCAACTCGGTCAGGTTTTCGCCGCGTCCGTGAAACCAAACGTCCAGCCGGAATTGATGAGCCGAATCAGGGCGGTAACTTTCCGGCACGACCAAACCGTAAGGCTGAACAGAGCCGTCAACTTCCGACTCGTAACCTCGCACCACCAAACCAGTCTGAGTCAGCCACGGAGCTTTGCCTTCGCGCAAAGCTGCTGCGCGTTCCATTCCCTGCTTCAGCAGCTTCTTTGCCAGCGCGACTTCTTCGGGTTTGTAAAACTCGTTGTAATTCCGCGCGTAACGAACGGCGTGCTTGAAGACTTGCACGTCTGGCAACAGAGCCAGCAACGCCGGTTTCTTTTTCAGCAGTTCGCGTAAGTCGGCGATTTCTTTGCCAAGCGCGGAAACTCCAGCGGTGAGTTCTTCTCGGTCAGCGGCGGAAATCTCAATGCCGGGCGGCGGGATTTGTCGAACCGCTGGCGCCGTTGATGATTGTTGTTGAGCGGAAATGGTTGGGAACAACACGAAAGAAGTCAGGGCAATAAACGCAGCCCCAAGAGCGGACAATCTCTTTTGCATAACGAATCTCTCCAATGGGTTTATTGATGCGAGTCAGAAAAGCTTTCGGCGGGGAGTCTAAATCAGAGTAAACCGGATTGGTACAGTACCGCGCGCGTGAGCAATGGGTAGGTGTCGGAAGTCGCCGCTTGCTCACGCGCGCGGTACCGCACCAGTGGCGCAAACCGCCGAGTTGAGATAAAAAGCCGCTATGAATTTTTCATTCACTCTTCCTGAAAATCGTGAATTCGATGTGGTCGGATTCGGGCTGAACGCGGTGGATCATCTGGTGACGATTCCGCGCTTTCCTTCGTTTAACACCAAAGTCCGTCTGGCCGATCATCAGCAAATGTCTGGCGGACAGGTTTCTTCGGCGATGGTAGGCGTTCAGCGGCTGGGTTTGAAAGCGAGTTATGTCGGCAAAGTTGGTTACGACAACGAAGGCCGCATGCTGATCGAGTCGCTGCAAAAAGAAGGCGTTGATTGCACCGGAGTCAAAATCGCAGTCGGAGCCAAGACTCAGGGCGCGGTCATCATCATCGAACAGTTTTCCGGCGAACGAACCATTCTGTGGTATCACGACGACGGCACTCGCGTTCCGCCCGAAGAACTGAAGCGCGAACAAATCACTCGCGGGCGAGT
>JAGNMH010000198.1 GCA_017991275.1 Acidobacteriota bacterium | reverse complement strand
GGCGTAACGCAATCTCAAAACCCGCCAGGCGAATGAAAATTTTCTTCGGTCAATCTTCCTTGAAGGGCACGCTGGCGGTCAGCAAATTCCAGCGAGTTTGCTTGTCGTAATAGATGGTTCTTCCGTCCGGCGACCAACTTAGACTGGCAAAGCGAAAAGCAGGGTCGTTGTTTTTTGTCACTTTTCTGGGAGGACTGAGATGGTCGCCATTGACCGATGCCACCCAAATGTCATGCCGCCTGTCTTGTACCTTAACGAAGGCGAGTTTGCCGCCGTCTCGTGTCAGGTGCAGGTTGGACAAATAGGTCTCAGTCAAAGCAGCGCCGAGCGGGCGTGGATTCCCAGACACTGTGGCGCTCAGGCTGGCCAGCATAACCGTCGTTGGTGAGCGCCCGCTGCCGACAACATTTTCAGCCGAAGCCACCAACAAATGATCGTTGTTCAACCACCCGCGAAGCTTCAAGCGACTTTCGGTTTGAAAGATCATGTTGGATTGGCCGGGTTGATCCTTGCGGCTTACCCAAACGCTCCACACCTGTTTGCCCGCAGTTGGATCAGCGGGATTCGTTTCAGTCACATAAGCAATCTGCTCACCGTTCGGTGACCAGGTCGGACATTCCATCAGCAGTTTGGTGTTTGTATTGCCCGAAACTTTGATGGGTTGAGACCCATCAATCGGTTTGACCCAAATGTTAAAGACGCCATTTTGTTTTGCAGAATAAGCGATGCCCTTGCTATCCGGCGCCCAATCCCATGACCTGGCTTCGACACGGTTGTACGGCGGACTGTTTCTCCAACCGGCGAAGAACACGTTTTCCGTGATCAATGGTTTCGGATCGCCGCCAAATGGGCTAACCATCAACAGTTGGACAGTCTGCCCTGCCAGACGTAAAAACGCGATTTGCTCTTCGTCGGGCGACCATTGCGCATCGAACGCATTGTCAACAAGCCGAACTGCTTTGCCTTTGGCAGCAGTAGGTTTGGTGAATAACACTGCCTTACGAATATCCCCAGCAAAGCTATCAGCCGAAATTGCCTGATAGAGCAATGTCTGAACAGTCCTGGGTGCAACGCTGGACCAAAGCTCAACCCCATAATCGTCCGTCAGCTCTCGTTCCACACCAGATTCTGCGTCCACGCTCAAGATGTCAGAATCATCTCGTTGTTCGTAACAGAGGATTCGACGAGTCGCCCCGGAAAAATCGGTCAATTGACATTGATGAGCGCCCGTCGCAACGAATGCCGGTTCGCCACCGGAAGCTTCAACTGAGTAAAGCTGCATTTTTTCTCCGCGCGTGGAGTTGTAAAGCACTCTGCCATCACCTAGCCAAAACGGATGTTGATCCAACGCAGCGTCATTTGTGATGCGCTGCAATGAGTTCCCATCAAGCTTCATCCGCCAAAGATCGTATTGGCCATTTTGTCGGGCAGTAAAAACAAGTTGCTGTTCGTCAGGGGACAGAGAAAAATCCTGCGGCAATTGAAAAGGCTGAGTCGTTTGGACAAGCGGCGTCGCCTTTTTGTCTTTGTTATTCAAATCCAGGCGATAAAGATTGTATTGCCATTCGTAATAAATCGTCTGTTCGTCTTTTGACCACGCGACCAAACGCAATCTTCCGCGATTGGCCAGGGTTTGCCCATCGCCAAGCGTTTTGATGGCTGTCAGAGTTCCACCCATTTGATTGGTCGCCCAGATCCCCAATTGATTTCCTCGTGTCGAGATAAAAGCAATTTTGTCGCTTTGAGGTGACCAGATCGGATTGCTGTCTTCCCATTCGCCAGAAGTAATCTGTCGCTCTCCATCGCTGCCAACCTGACGTATCCAAATGTTACTGCCCTGCCCATCTTCCGAAGCATAAGCGATCAGCAACCCGTTGGGAGAAAACCGACTTTCCAGAAACAGCGCATAATCCTGTCCTTTCTTTCCAAACGGAGCGTCAAAAGACAGTTCGTGCGGCAGTGAACGAGGTGACTGTCGAAAACTTTTCCACAGGATGACAGAAACGATCAGCAACAGAGCGACACCAGTTCCAATAACGCTCCAGCGCAAAAAGCGATGAGCCAGTAGCCGCGAAAAACCAGACTGTGGCTTAGCCAATTCCCCTGAAAGGTGTCTTGATCCTGAAGAACGCAACCGGGCGATTTGTGCGCTCAATCCCAAATCGTCTTTGACCATTTGCAGGTCAATCTGCAAATCGCGCGCAGTCTGGTAACGGTCGCGGGCGTCTTTGGCCAGAGCTTTGTAAACGATGCGTTCAAGCTCTTCGGGTGTGTCGGGCGCAAAGTCCGACAGCGGTTCGGGTTCTTTGTTGATGATGGCGGCGATGACGTCGGCGGTGGTTTCTCCGGCAAAGAGCGGCTGTTTGGCAATCAGTTCATACAGCACGACGCCCAGGCTGAAAATATCTGTCCGAGCGTCAACTTCGCGGCCTCGCGCTTGTTCCGGTGACATGTAACGCAGCGTTCCCAGAATCATTCCCGGCTGAGTTTTGACAATCGCTGGCTGAGTTTGAGCCGAGGTGTCTACAGAATCTTCCGGCAATGATCGCCGAACATCTAGTTTCGCCAATCCGAAATCCAGCACCTTCACCAAACCGTCGGGGCGCAGCATGATGTTTTCGGGTTTTATGTCTCGGTGGACGATGCCCGCGTGATGAGCGGCGTCCAGCGCGGCGGCGGCCTGGGCGGCGATGTCCAGAGCTTTTTTCAGGTTCAGTTCTTCGTTCGCCAGAACCTGTCGCAAAGTCTGGCCTTCGATAAATTCTGTGGCGATGAAATGAGTTTTGCCTTCGGCGCTTTCGGCTTCACCGATTTCGTGGATGGTGATGATGTTCGGATGATTGAGCGCCGAAGCGGCTTTGGCTTCGCGGACGAAGCGTTGCAAGCGGTCGCTGTCGGAAGTGAACTGAGTGGGAAGAAATTTCAGCGCGACGTTGCGATCCAGTTTGGTATCCCGCGCCAACCAGACTTCGCCCATGCCGCCCGCGCCTATTCTGGAAAGAATCCGGTAATGGCTGAAACTTTGCGCCGGCAAGGGGCGGGTCTTTTCCAAAGCCTCATCCTTAACCAACGCCTCGGCTTCGATTTCAAAGGCGTTCTGTTGCAGGAAATTGCCAGCATGGTCATGCGCGGCGAGCATGGATTCAACTTCGCGCCCAAGCTCTTCGTCATCGGCGCGAATGTGATGCAAAAAGGCATCCCGCCGCTCCGAATCCAGTTCCAGAGCTTCGTAACAAAGCTTTTCAATTTGTTGCCAACGTTCAGGGGTCAACGTCGTAATCCTTAGATAACAGTCTTAAGGCGATTCACAGTCTTCAGACCGCTGTTGAATTTGCAGGAAAATTTTTGTGTTGAGCGGGCGAAAATCTACCATAGCATTCTGTGAAGTAGCTATTGAACTTTAGTCCTAGAGTAAGCTGACCAGACAATTTCTGATCCGGCATTGATTTGGGCTGAGATGGCCGTAAGTTAGTTCACGGAATTGGATATTTCGACGCTGCGGCAAGTCAAAAACCTGCCGCAGCGTTTTTGCAAACTGGTTCAGTTGCAGGCTTCAAACAATCCGGCCATGCCCTGGCCGCCGCCGATGCACATTGTTACGACTCCGTATTTTGCTTTGCGACGAAGCAATTCGTTTCCAATGGTTCCGACCAGCCGCGAACCGGTCATGCCGAATGGATGCCCAATCGAAATCGAACCTCCGTTGACGTTCAGCTTTTCGGGGTCAATGCCCAGAAAGTCCCGGCAATAAACCACCTGCACGGCAAAAGCTTCGTTTAATTCCCACAGGTCAATGTCGTTGACCGTCAATCCGTGGCGCTTCAACAGCTTCGGAATTGCGTAAATCGGGCCGATTCCCATTTCGTCAGGTTCACAGCCAGAGACTGCGAATCCGCGAAAGATCATTTTTGGTTTGATACCCAAAGCCTCAGCGCGTTCGCGCGACATCAGCAGGTTGATGGCCGCGCCATCGGAAAGCTGCGAAGAGTTTCCGGCGGTGACGCTTCCCTGCCCGCTTTCTTTGTCGAAGTGCGGCTTCAGGTTGAGCAAAGCTTCCAGTGTGGTGTCCGGGCGATTGCATTCGTCGCGGTCACAGACTCGCTCTTCGTGGCCGACGATCTGGCCGGTCTGTTTATCCAGAATTCCGGCGGTGACTTTCATCGGAGCGATTTCGTCATTGAAAAAGCCTTCGGCCTGGGCGCGAGCTGTGCGCTGTTGGCTCAAAAGCGAATATTCGTCTTGAGCTTGGCGGCTGATGCCGTAACGTTTGGCTACGATTTCAGCCGTGTCGCCCATGACCATATAAATTCCAGGCTTCATTTCCTTGACCACCGGATGCGGATTGCTGTCACGGCCAAGCATTGAAATGCTTTCGACTCCGCCGCCGATGGCAGCGTCTGCGCCTTCAACCATAATGTGATGAGCCGCCATCGCCACCGATTGCAAACCAGACGAACAAAACCGGTTGACGGTCGTCGCCGCAACGGAAATCGGCAAACCCGAAAGCACTGCGGCCACGCGAGCAACGTTGTTGCCTTGAACTCCGCCGTGATGCGCCGCGCCGATGATAACGTCTTCGATTTCAGCCGGATCAAGCTGCGGCGTCTTTCTCAAAACATCTTTGATGCAATGCGCGATCAAATCTTCTGATCGCGTAATGTTAAACGAACCGCGAAACGATTTGGCCAGCCCGGTGCGTGAACTGGCGACAACAACTGCTTCTCTCATTTCAATTCCTCTCTTTGGTTGATTTAGTTTTCGACGACAGAGAAGAAAGGGATCACGAAACAAACGGAAATAACTGAATTGACGGAAGCATTTATGGCAAAGCCGACTTTCCGTTTGTTCCGTCTATTCCGTTTGTTCCGTTATCTTTCTTTTCTTTCCGTTGGTTTCAGTGTGCAGCAGACCGCCCAGTGCGATCTTGCAAATTTCTTCGGCGACTTGTTCGCGCGACAGCGTTCCGTCGGGACGGAACCATCGCGCCAACCACATAATCATTCCCAACAGACTGAATGCAGCCGCAGCTTCATCAATCTCTTTCAGTTTTCCACCGGCTTTGAGCTCTTTCAGAGTCGAACGAATCAGGTCAACATACGCGCGCTTTCGCTGGCGAAGCTTGCGGCGATGGGCGGGCGACAAACCCAATTCTTCTTCAACCAGGATAGTCACAGGGCTGTGACCGTCGTCCGTGCTGCTGCGAGCAATCAACATTGCGTGGCCGGTGATGATAAATCGTAAACGCTGTTCGGCGTCGGCGATTTCGACGGCTGGTTTAATGACCGCGGCTTCCAGCGTATCCATCCCATAACTCATAATCGCAAACAGCAACTCTTTTTTGCTGGGGATGAAATGGTAAACACCGGCTTTGGTGATGCCGACGGCTTCGGCAATGGCGCTCATCGAAGTGGCGTCAAAGCCTTTTTCGCAAATCATCTGAGCGGCGATGCTGTAAATCTGATCAACGCGCTCAGTGCCGCTCAACCGGGTTTGTTTCTTTCCGTTTTTCATCGCTGGAACTTAACTGACCGACCGGTAGGCAAGTTATCACGCAGTCCGACAAACCGTCAATTTTTGGCAGGAAGGTCAAATCGCACGCCGTCTTTTGCCAGCACGACTTTGCCTTTGAAGACATCGGCGACTCCGCGCAAAAACATTTGCTCGGTCACAGGCGGGTTCAGCGGCGGAACCATGTGAGTGAAAACCAGGGTTTCGACTTTGGCTTCGTTGGCGATTTCGGCGGCGTCAGTTGGGCTGGCGTGATAAGTCAAAATATCTCTGATCAACTTTGCTCGGCGCGTGTCGCCGGAACGTTCGGCATTACCGGCGGCCATTCCCATCACATCTCTGGCCAGCACGTCGTGAATAAGCAAATCAGCGCCAGCCGAGTGCTTGGCCAGATTCGCGCTTTTCGCCGTGTCGCCTGAAACAACTACGCTGCGGCCTTTGTAATCCAGCCGATAACCGTAGGCCGGTTTGACCGGATCGTGTTCGACTTTGAAAGCAGTCACTTTCAAACCGTTGCGATCAAAAACAACTGCGGCTTCAGCGTCGCTTTTCAGCTTCACTTCACGCGCGACGGCTCCGGCGGCTGAACGAGGCAACATCGCGTCCGTGTGATGAGCGACACGGTAATCAACATCCTGACTGTAAGCTGCGGCAAAACCGGCGACGATCTTTTCGACACCAGGCGGGCCATAAACTTCCAGTAATTTGGCGCGACCGGCCAGCCAGCTTTGAGTCGTGGCTTCGCCCAAATCGCCGATGTGATCGGAGTGAAAGTGCGTCAGTAAAACTGCGCTGACGTTTTGCGTCGGGATGCGATTGACGGCGACCTGTCGCCACGACCCCGGACCAACATCAATCAACACGACTTCGCCTGCGGCAATGACCGCGACGCAGGACGAAGCTCGCGTCGCATCTGCCAAAGGCGAACCCGTTCCGCACATCACCACGTGCAATTGTCCATCGCTGAGCATGGCCATGTCGGCTTGCTGTTGTGCTGAAACCAATCCAGCCGCCAGCGTAAAACAACCGACGGCAATCAATGCCAAAAGCTTTTTCTTCATTGAATTTTCCTTGTTTCAATTTAGCCACTCAGCCTCTGGGAGCGCAGTGCCTCCGGCCTGCGGGATTTCTGGACAAGTCCCCTTAAAGCACGAACGGCCAAGTCCCGCAGCCTGGAAGGGCTGCGCACCCAGTCTGAGCAGTTACGTTTCAGTTTCGTTGTTTGAGTTTGGCGACGAACTCCGCCGCCATTTTTTGATGTTCCGGCGATTGCAAACGCTCGCGTATGGCTTTGCCCATTCGCCGAAAAGCCGTTTGAGTATCAACGTCAATCAGTTCGCGCGTCAGCCGCTTGGTTTCAAACAGAGCTTCGCGCGGACGGGCTGCCAGAGTTTCAGCCAGCGACATTGCGCTTCCAAGCAATTGTTCAGGCGTACAAACGTGATTAACCAAGCCTATTCGGTGAGCTTCGTTGGAGTTAATGATTTCGCCGGTCATCGCCAGTTCTTTGGCCCGTCCCAATCCGATGATTTTATAAAGCGGAAAAATCATCTGCGTCAGGCCGAGCAAAATTTCAGTCTGAGCAAAGGTCGCCGTTGGCGAACACAAACGAAAATCGCACATCACCGCCAGATCGAAACCTCCGGCGATTGCCGGGCCATTGATGGCCGCAATCACCGGTTGCGGCTGCGTGTAAATCTGCTGGAACATCGCAAAGACAACTTCCAGGTAGGCGACCTTGCTGTCGAAATCAGCTTCCAGAACAAAGCCAAGATCAAGCCCGGCGCAAAAGCTGCCGCCAGCGCCGGTGATAACCACGACATTCAGCGCGGTATCATCCGCCGCCTGGTTCAGCACCTCGACCAATTCAACCACCAAATCAGGATGAAGCGCATTACGCTTATCCGGGCGATTAAGCGTCAGCGACAAAACCGCGCCACGCCGTTCAACTTTGAGCATCGAAACCTCCTTCCGAAATGTACCGCGGGTTGTCCAACCTGCAGGTGATTGGCTGGCGAAGTCATCCCGTTGTCATCAATCAACTCGCTGATGAAAGCTCCGCAGGTTGGACAACCTACGGTACATCGCACGACGCCTTTTCATTGTTTCAGAGCGTCGCACGCGACATGAACGCCTCATATTGAATCGCAGACTTGGCTAAACCAACGGCTATGCTACAATCCGCGACTTGATCTGTCAGGCCAATTCCAGCCTGCAACACCAACACTTATTCCAGTAGCCATCAAAACAGCGGTTACAACTACTGTCTACTGTCTACTGTCTACTGTCTACCGCTTTTATGATTCAAACTGTCAGAGGAACCAGAGACATTTTGCCCGGCGACATGCCGCTGTGGCACCGCGTCGAAGAAGTCGCGCGCGAAGCGTTTCGCCGTTACGGCTTTCGTGAAATCCGCACGCCGATTTTTGAAAAGACCGAGCTATTTGCTCGCGGCGTGGGCGAAGCCACAGACATCGTTCACAAAGAAATGTACACCTTCACCGACCGTGCGCGTCAGGACAGCGAAGGTGAATCGCTGACCTTGCGGCCTGAAAATACTGCGTCGGTCGTCCGAGCATACATCCAGCACAAAATGTTTGCCGACAAATCTCCGGGCGAACTGACCAAGCTTTATTACATCGGCCAGATGTTTCGCCGCGAACGCCCGCAAGCCGGACGTTATCGCCAGTTTTACCAAATCGGCGTCGAAGTCATGGGTTCCAGCGACGATCCGGCCATCGAAGCCGAGGTGATGGAAATGCTGGACTGGTTTTTGAAAGAGCTGAAAATCACAAACACCACTTTGTTGATTAACTCAGTCGGCGAGCCAGCCAGCCGTGCCGTCTATCTGGAAACATTGCGCGAAGCGATCAAGCCGAAACTGGATCAA
>JAGNMH010000197.1 GCA_017991275.1 Acidobacteriota bacterium | reverse complement strand
GCCAGTAACTCAGGGTCGGGCGGTAAGGCTAAGCCGTCGCCGTTGGTTGGGTCAAGGCTTTCGCGCAAACGCCAGTACATTTCTGCTCGCAGGTTACGGAACTTCAGTTTACCACTCTTGTCAAACCCTTTCGACCCCTCACTGGCCACAACCGGAATAACATTCACGCTGCTGGCTTCAAGAATATCAAACGGGCTGGTTCCGACTCCGATGGCATCAATGTGAACCGCAGGCCCGGCATCGTGTTTGTTGGCTGGCTTATCCAGATAATTCATCACCAGCGCAGCCACAGACGGGCCGTTTGGCGTTGCCGTTCCTGGAACTTTTATCAACTGCGCGAACCAATTCCCATACCGGCGCGCAATCACCGTAGCGTCTCTACCCCCGCGCGCAACGTCCACGCCCAATGTGTCGCAACGCAATTTGCCGGGCATTGTCAGCCCGTTAGCTTTGGCCTCGGCGTCGCGTTCTTCCCATCGCTTGTTGGCCATCTTGATCCAGTCTGAAGGAACAACCTGCCACGGGTCGGCAATCCGCCCGGCGTGGAACTGACCTTTCAGTAGCGAGCGCAGCGGCTCCGGTAAAGCATCAATTGTGGCACCGTAGCCGGTCGCAGCCAGAATTGGATTGTCTTTCAGCGAGGCGTGGAAGAATGTACGGCTCTTGGCCAAGTAGGCCACGCCGTCAACCCAAACACCGCGCATCGGCGTCATCAGGTGACTGCCCTGCTTGATCGGCTCACCGTCTGCCACTTCCGCCAGTAAGTCGCCATCTGCGATGAACCAACGTAGGTCTGTTTCGGTGATTGGGTAATCACGGTCTTCGACGCGAGCGTACCAGCGAAGCTCGCCGTCTTCTGCTGGGTTGGGCGAGGCTTCGTCTAGCCAGGGGCCGAAGAATTGAGTGATCCAATCGCCAACGTCGTCTATCGGCGGATTGAAAGTTAGGATAACGCGGCACTGCTGGCCTGGAATTGTTGTTCTGTTCCATCCCATCAGGAACCGAACAACTGATTCAGGGAATTCAGTCGCCTCGTCAAATACCATTAGGTCGCGCGGTTGCCCTTGATGTTTTTTCTGGTCGGTTTTGTATTGCACTTGGCCGAATTGGATTACTCGGTTGTCAGCAGTCTTCCAGATGTGGGCGCTTCCATTGTAGTTGTCGCCCTTGCGCGTGAGTATCTTTTGGCTGTCGTCAATCAATCCTCCAAGCGACGGGAACACTCGCCGGAAGATGATTGACCGGCGATGCTTGGTTGCGGCCAGCCCCAGAGCCAAAAAACTTTTCCCACCACCGGCTGCTCCGCCATAGCCAATTATTTCCGCCTCGCTGTTGTACGCTTCAGTCTGCGGCCCCGGCTGTGGCTTCCAGATTGACAGGCCACCGATTGTTGACTGAACCCTTTCAGGTTCACACCCAGCGGCGCTCGCCTGACAGTAGAGCCATGCGTTGTACGCCTGATTGTCGCCCAAAACTGTGGCTGTATCTGTGGTGGTTTCATTCAGCATACGCGGGAGAAGTTGCGCGCCCGGAAAGCAAACGCCATCTGGGTCTTAGCATCCCTGTTTCCTCCAAATACGATCACTGCCGGGCACGCGACCAGCAGTGTAATCGCAGCCCGCTGGAAAAACAAAGATCAGCCACGGTGTTTCTTACTGTAGACGACGATCAAGACAACACAGCAGACCGCGCCGAAGCCGCAGCCAGCGATTATCAACAGGAAGTACCAGTCAATGTTGAACATGAGAACACCTCTGCGTTTGAGTTTAGCTGTTGGCCAAAAAAATACGGCGCAATGTGATTCGCACATCGCGCCGCGTTGAAGGCTAGTTTATCAAGGTTGGAACCAAAAGGTTCAGAACGGGATGGATTGTACACGAGCCGGATTATTTGGCAACTTGAATTTTCAAATCTCATCTTCAGCGTTATCATCATCTTCATCAAGCAGCGGCATCTCGTTGCTTACAGCTTGCCCCGGCATACCCTTGTCATCCAGCCGTACCCATGCACGACCATAAGATTGACCGGCAAACATTGCAGCCAGCCCGTTCTCGCGCTTCAGTCGTAAAACTTCCTCGGCTTGCATCCCCAGGAATTTGGCGATGTCTGAATCCGACTGGCCAAGCGTCAGCATTCGGGCAACCAGTTTTGCCATCATGTCAACCTTGTGTTTGCCTTTCGCGCGGTTGAAATGGATTGTCGCGCGCATCTGTTCTGCGACTGTTTTATCCAGTACCACGCAGGGAATGACCGGGCTTTTGAAGAACTCTTTCAAAAGCGTGTAGCGATGGAAACCGTCCGACAGAATGTAGCGATCAATCTCCGAGTCGTAGACCACAATGCAGGCCATTGCAAAGCCGTTCTCTTCAATTGAAATTGCCAGCAACTCCATTTCTTCGCGGGCAACTTCGTTTGGGTTCCAGTCATTGGCAATGATCTTTTCAGTTGGAATCAATTGCGGTTGCATACATGTGAACTCCAACGCCTTTCGCGGTTTGCGATTGGGTAAATAGGTTTTCTTTTCGCTCATAGAATATCCATCCATTTCTGTAATGGGTTAGGTTTGTCTGCCAGTTGAATGACGGGGATGTTATTTTCCCAGTCGTTGATAAGTAACTGTTTCACTTGCTGGCGAAAGACCGACTCGCCTTCGATCTGGTCGGAAAAACGTGACAGGAAAGCCGTCGCATCCAGTGGGTATGTCTCAAGTAGGAAGTCACGATACGCTCGCCAAGTCCTGAAGGCTTCCGGCAGTTTCTTCGCGTTGTAGACTGTGGCCTCGCGCCCGTACAGCGCGGCGGTGTGGACGCCCTTCAATCTCTTGCTCAGCCGGTTGTAGGTTTCCGGCTCAAACTCTTGGAGCGTGGTCAGGCTACGAAATGCCTTTTCGTGAATCAGGTTGCTGACGCGCATCTGATTGATCGTCATGCCCTTGACCCACATCCAGTCATAAACTTTGTTGTATTGGATTTTCTCTTTTCCAAGAAACGTCCAGATGTCTTCAAACGCCCAATCGTAAAGCGGGTAAAGTTTGATCGTTCCGCCTTTGCCCGGTGATGACCAGTTTATGCCGGGCAGTGCCGGGTGCCGAGTGACAGCACCAAAACGGTTCAGGCTTTCTTCCGCCCTGATTCCGACAAAGCAACAAGTGTCCGGCCCCCACTGCGATTCAAACCACTCCATAAACGGGTAAAACCTGTCCACGCCTGACGGGTTTTCGTGGATCGAACCCGGCTCTTTCTCGCGCACCCACTCAGCGCCGTCTTCCCAAGCAAACAATGCCGCCTCTTCGTAACTGGTTGCGTTGGTCATGTAGATTGGACATTGATACCAGTACGGCACAACGCCGGGCCGTGCCATCTGGCGGCGGATAACGTCAATCGTTGCCTGGTACTCTGCTTCCTGATCTAAGAAGAATACGTTTATCTCGCGCCCGCGACGTTGGGCTTCGCGGTAAACAAGCTCAAACATCGTGTCGCTGTCTTTCCCGCCTGACACGCTCACGGTCACGCGACTGAAGGTGTCAAACGCCCACGCGATGCGCTCCTCCGCTGCTTGCAAGACTGTTTTATTCAGGTAGCACTTACGGCCTTCAGGCTTGGCTTCTGTGGGTAACGGCATACAGTTCCTCTGTTAATTCGTTGATTTGTTTCAATTCGTGAGTAACTTGATTGAATAACAGTCGGTCAACTTTCATGTCACTCACGAAGTGCCAGACGCGAGCATTCGGTGCAAGTCCGGCTTCAATGTCCAGCAGGTAATAACTATTCACGATTGGCGACTCAAAATAAACCACGTCCTGATAATCCTTTTCAGCCAATCCAAGTTGGTAGCTGGTGGCCTTTGCGTGGCGCAGTCCGGCTGCTTTCAATGCTGAGTTCACTCGCGCTGCATAGCTGCTCAGGTTGCATAACACTAGCGTTGGCGTGTCGGCTTCACTCAATACTTCAATCAGCGCCTGCATTCGACTCCCAAAGGCGTGCGCCGTATCGGCCAGCCGTGTAACAATGCGGCGCGGGTTTTTCTCCTTGCCGAATAGATCGGCCTTCCGGCTTGCATATTTAGCCTGCTCTTCATCAGTTGATAGGACTTCAACCGTTTGGCGGTTCGGACATAGAAACGCCGGATAAGTTACCCTGCAAGTGCTTTTCATCTTCAATGCCAATACGTCAGCATCGTGGGCAAATCGGATCACGCCATCGTCACCCATCTCCTGGTAGTTTTCTCGGAAAGCGTAATTGTGCGCGTAGCCGAGGATTTCACGCCCAAGAAATGACAGCGGCGTGTAGAGATATTGCACGTCAACGGTGAAAGGTACGATGTCCACTAGCGCCTTGCGGCCAACTTGCATTGACAACCGGCGCAGCGCCCGGCTTTTCGGTGTCGTCGCCTTTGGGTAGCGCGATGGGTTTTCCAGAATCAGTGATGCCGATTCACCAGCCAGCGAATTGATGTGCAGCCAAACGTCGCGCTTCGTCAGGTCTTCGTAGGTTGCCGAGTAAACACCGGTCAGTTTGACAGCGCGAGTCCACATGTTTTTAGGGAATACGTGAATCACTGCGCCAGTCGCGTTGGCCGCAAAGTCGGCGATGAAATCGTTTTTCTCTTCCTGGTTTTTAGAGTACAGCGCAACGCTCATTTTGATTCCCGTGTATAAACCCGGTAACGCCCACGCAGGCCGTGTTCGGTGAAACCGAGCGGAGCGTATTTCGGCAACCGCTCCGGCTTCATAATCGTGAACACAGAGGAAACCATACTACTGGTGTCTGCCCATTCCAGTCGCCGCCGCACAAGCTCGGCGTTCAATCCTTGCCGTCTGTATTCCGGCAGGGTGTAAGCGTGGCAAAGCTCAGCGGAGCCGGACTTGCGGACGTGAAGCGCAGCAAACGCGGCCACAGTTTCGCCGTCCATCGCCAGAAACCAGATGTAGCCATCGTCGCTGGTCATCGGCCTGCCGAACTCCCGGCGCAGAGAAGCCGAGGCAAAGTATTCGCCAATCAACGTGAAGAGTTGGCGTTTCTCGGTTGGCACGGTGTGACGTAAAACTATGAATTCCATAGAGTGTAATAATAAACCTTTTGCTTTTTCCTGTAAAGCGAGAATCACAGCGCCATCAGTTTTTCTTTCAATTTTTCACCATTTACTTTTGCCACTTCGCGCCGGAACGAATTGGCCACGTCTTCCTTGTTGGCCAGGGCCTTGATGATCCGTTCATCAATTGTGTCAGAGCAAACGATGTCCCAATAAATCACAGAGCGAGTCTGGCCGATCCTGTGACTCCGGTCTTCTGCCTGCAATCGCTCGGAGAACTTGAAGCCGTTGTTGTAGAACACGTGATGCACGGCCTCGTTCAGCGTCAACCCGTGGCCACCGCACGAAGGCGTGGCGACAAAGAAACGAGCTTCGCGCCGGAACTTATCCAATTGCTCATTGCGTTCGCGCTCACTCAGATTGCCGTGGAAGAATGCTGCTGGCTGGCCTGGAAACTCGTTCGCCAGTGTTCGCGCAATCCCAGTAATGTCGTAATGGTACTTTGCCCAGATAACGACTTTTTCATTGGCAGGAATCTCGTGCAAAACTTCGGTCAGGCATTCCAACCGGCAATGCGGGAACTCAATACACTCAAGCCCGGCGTCGGCATTGTCCACGTCGCGCCGCGACCAGAAGCCGCTGGTGATTTGTTGGAGCGCAGTGAACAGCCGGAAGATGGCGTAAGTCATTGCCTCGTAATTGTCACCGTCAATATCAAGCAACTCCTGCTTGGCCTGTTGATAGGCACACGTCTGAGAATGAGTGCGATCAAAATACCGTCGCTTGTAAATCTTGTTGGGCAAGTCCAGGCATTCATCTTTCGTTACCTGATAAACATACGGCCCGATCTTCTCGGCCAGGACTTCGGTGTTCAATGTGCGGACGATCATTCCCCGGAACTTCTTGGAGTATTCCAGGTGGTTGTTGGCGAAGCTGTAAAATGACTTGTAGCCCAGAATCTTAGGGCTGAGAAAACGCATCTGCGCGAACAGGTCAACCACTCCGTTGGTCAGTGGCGTGCCTGTCATAATCATCCGGTAACGCGCAGCTTCTGCGTAGGCCGTCAGCCGGGCAGTCCGCATTGAGCGATGGCCTTTGATGTACGTGGATTCGTCCACAACCGCGAACGTCTGGCTGTCCATCAGCGCGTTCACAGTCAGCGCCACGCGATTGCTGGCGCTCATTGATTCAATGCCGACAATGTACCAGAAGGCCACTGGCAATTTTCGCTCTGACGTGTGGCCATCAAAGACGTGAATCGAATCCGGCGCGCAGTCCGTGTGCTTCAGGATTTCATCCCGCCAGACCCGCTTCAGCGAAACTGGGCAGAAGATAACTACTTTGCTGATCTTGTGCGCGCGTAGCTTGGCCAGTTCGATCACCACGCGGGTTTTTCCTGTGCCTTGCTCCATAAACAGCCCGCCAATGCGCGACGGCAGCATCTTGGCGACCGCTGCGCGCTGGTGGGACATTGGCAATGTGAGGGTGGAAAAGGTCACTCTTTGCGCCCCGCCTCTCGAATCACGTACTGGTTGGCCTTGAAAAAGGGCTGCACGAAATCCGCCAGAGTCCCGGTCAGATACCCACGATTTTCAATCCACCATTGAGCGGATAACTGGCGCATCGCTTCTGCGGCGATGGCATCCGGCAATGCTTTCCGCTCAAATTCCGATAGCCGCTCAAGCGCCTTCTGGCGAATGCTGATCGCCCATGCAATTTGCCTGTCTGTGCCGTTGAGCGCCGGCAAGCCAGAATCAGTGTCAGCAGAGATGATGCATTGCGGGCAGCGAGCCGTTCCCGCCCGCTCAATTTGTCGGCGCACTGCTTCGTAGCTACCGGTAACGCTAATCTCACCCGAATGGCCACAGGCGAACTCAAGGGGTTTAGTCTTCATGTGTATCTCGAAATTCGTCGGCAATCCCGCCGACTACTTCTGCCGCAACCACTACTGGCGCAGCCACAACGCGCGGCTTCAATTCCACGCGCACCATTTGCAATCGTTTCTCCCTCGCCTCTGTCATTAGCTTTTCCGCTCCGTCGCTGAAGCGAAAGTCATACAGCCCGGCAAAGTCCGCCACTTCCTCAAAATACTCAGGTGGCGCAACCACGCAGGGCTTGCTGTAGCGCGCGCCGGGCAGAGCTTTGGCTTTGAAGTAAAGTTCTTCGCCGTATGCCCATTGAATCGCAAACCAGCCCGCGTATTTGCCGGACGTGCGAGACATTACCCAGCGTGTGTGCTCGTCCACGTAATCGCCTGCTGTGATTAGATCGGCGTCAGTCCCTTCCGGCACGCTGACGATAAATCCGGCGGTCAGTAGCTTGTATGCCGCTTCGATCAGCCGGTCGTCTACTGAGCCGGTCTGCGCCGTGATTTTTCGTTCACGGCGAAATTCTGTTTGGTTCCAGCGAAAGCGAAGTTCGCGCGCCAGTTGCCGGAACGATTCGTTCCGTTCGCGGAAGATCAAACAGAGCAGGTTGCCGGTAATTGATAACTCGGCAATCTGCTCGGTGACTGGTTCTGGTGGTCGAAGGGTTGTTGGCATCAGTTGAGGCGCGCATCCTCAGCGTCACACACCGTTTTTTCGACGGCGTACCGGTACTCGACCCCTTCTTGCGCCGTACTGAGTCCCGGCCAGATGGGTAATTCGTGGTTTTCTAATTTCATTTCTTTCTCCGCGTGGTTAGGCCAGCCGGGCGGGCTGGCGGTGGGGACTACTCAGAAACCGCATCATTCTGCGCCAGTGCCCAATCGAATCGCCCATCGCCGACTGACGCGCGCACAGCAACCCAGTCGTCGGCGTGTGCGAGTTCTTCCGGCGTCGCGGGACGCCCTTTCACCTGCTCAAACCGCGCAGATCGCGGATTATGAACAGATACCTCCCAGTCGGCTTTTGCTGTAGGTCGGCTCTCTGCGTACGGATCATTTTTCGTCATTTCATCTCTCCTTTTGCCGCACTTGGCGGCGACTGCGGTTAATGTTTGCCAGCCTGGGCAGGCTTGGCGGAGTGTGGTTGGTGAATTAGTACTCGCTCGGCTCGTAGCACATATTGCAGTGGCGGCTCTGGCGGTGTTTGCCGCAGGAGTTGCAAACAAACGTCTCGGCTGATCTCGCTGTCCATGCGCCACGTTCAATCGCTGATTTCAGTTTTGCTTCGTTAATTTTAGCCATTTTCTAATCTCTCTTAGCCGCTCCATTTGTCTGTGCCAGAAACCTGATTGCCTCTGACGTGAGAGAATATAACTCAAACAGTTTTTGCTGTAAAGCGCATTCGTCGTTAAATCGAAAAAAAAAAGCGAGACACCATTTGCCTCGCTCAATGCCCAGGTTTTAATCTTCCATCACAAAATCTTCCAGCCTTTCAGTAACCGTTGCAGGTCGCGCGCCCGGCGTTGCTCCTTCTCACCTGCCAGCGGTTGACCTTCCAGCACGTGCCGCAGAACGGCAAACGTGAAGTG
>JAGNMH010000196.1 GCA_017991275.1 Acidobacteriota bacterium | reverse complement strand
CACCAATGCAGACCCGGTCGGCAGCATTCGATTTATTAATCGCGGTCAGACGCCGGTGACGATGTTTGCCAACACAGCCTGGGCGATGACCATTCAGCCCGGCGATATTGCTACGCTGAACAACAAGGCCGGTGAACCGGCAGTTGACGACCGAATTACAACCGCAGTCTTCGCTTCACCTCAGGGCATTCACGCCACGGCCAATGGTCTGTTCATTGTGGATTCGCAATACGGGGCGTTGATTCGCCCGTCTAATTCGTTGAGCGGACGCCGCAGCGGCCATATTCGATTTCTGAACACATCGGCGTCACAGGTGACTATCTTTCCCAGCGGCGGCGCAGCCAGTGTCATCGTCCCGCCCGGTTACATCAAAGACATTGTCGGTCGAAATGATGCCCCTCTGCCGGGCAGCCCTTCTGCTGATGACGCTCCCGCTCATCAAGCCATCATTTTCCCAACCGATGTTGCATTGGACGCGGCTGGCAACATTTATATCGCTGATCAGGGCAACAACCGAATTCGTAAGGTCAATGTTTCGACCGGGTTGGTGACCAGTCTGATGACGACCAGCAACGATGGCCCGACGCCTTATACGACCGGCGGAGCCTGCGGTCTGGCAGTGACTTCGACCGGGCGGGTTTACATGGCCAACACAAAAACCGACACCATCGTTCGGCAGGATGCGCCAAATTCGACTTCATTCACTGTCATTGCCAACGCTACCAAAGGAATTAACCGTCCGCGAGATTTGACGGTTGACGCATCGGGTAACGTTTTCGTCGCCAATGCCGGAACAGACCAGATTTTGCGAGTTGTCGCGCCAACCAATGCGCTGGGAACGGTTGCAGTCGTGGCAGGAACCGGCGTCGCGGGTTTCAGCGGTGACGGAGGCCCGGCCAATTTGGCCAAGCTCAACCTTTTGAATCCTGGCACGGCGGTGACAGACATTCAGGTGACGAACAATATCATCACGCTGAACAACGGCGACATGGTTATCGCTGATTCTGAAAACAACCGTTTGCGGTTGTTGGTGCAGTTGCCCAATCAGGCTCCTGTGCTGGGCGCGGTTGCCAATCAGGCAGTCAATGAGGGTCAAACAACGACGGTCAATTTTTCAGCAACCGACGGCAATCAAGACCCGCTGACATTTTCGGTTCAGAATGCACCTGCTTTTGCGACACTGAATGACGCGGGCAACGGAACGGCTACGTTGCAGCTTGCGCCGGGATTTAGTGACGCAGGTACTTACAACGTTACGGTTAGCGTCAACGACGGAGACGCGACGGACAGCAAGAATTTCACGATCACAGTTTCCGACGTGAACAGAGCGCCGGTAATTACTGTCACTCCAACCAGTCCGACGTATGAGGCGACCGGGCCGAATGGTCGCGCGGTCAACTTGCTGGCGACTGCGACAGACCCGGATGGCGACGCAATGACTTACAAGTGGTTCGATTTCCAATCACAAATCGCCACAACCCTGTCGCCTCAAGTGACCTTGTCAATTGCCACACACTCGCTGTTCCTGACCGCGACTGACAGTAAAGGTTTGAGCGCGAGCAGCACCGCATTTTCAGTGATTGTTCGAGACAGCACGCCGCCGACGATCAGCGGCGTTCCGGCTGACATTACAGTTCAGGCCACCAGCGATCAGGGCATCGCTGTGAATTACACTCTGCCAACTGCGATAGATGTGGTTGATGGAGCGATTAGCGTATTTGCGGACAAATCGCCCGGCTCTGTCTTCGCTGTCGGCACGACGACGGTTAACTTTACTGCCAAGGACTCTCGCAACAATCAGGCGACGGCTTCTTTCAAAGTCACCGTCACTCCCAAACCAGGCGACCCACCTCCACCTCCGCCACCGGGCGGTGGTGGAGGTAGTTGCAATGCAACCGGCTACTCGATTTCGACTTTTGCCGGCAGCGGCAATTATGGTTTTGCCGGAGACGGGGGCATTGCGGTGGATGCCGCATTTCGTTCGATAAATCAGATCAAACGTGACAGCACCGGGTTGATGATCGTTGACAGCCAGTCGCGCGTAGTCAGGCACGTTGACGGCTCAAGCGTCATTGGAACCATCGCGGGCAATTCCAGCAACGGCAATACTGGCGACGGCAACCTGGCCACTTACGCCACTTTCGGCGCAACAGGCGGAGTGGCGAGAGATACCGACGGCAACATTTATATTTCCGATACGAACTTTCATCGAATTCGCCGCATCGGCACTGATGGAAAGATTTTTCATTTTGCCGGAACGACCAATGGAACCAGCGGTTCTGGCGGCGATAACGGCGCGGTTTCTTCGGCGCGGTTTAACCGCCCAACGGCTCTGGCAATTGACAACACGGGCAACAAACTTTACGTGGCTGACAGCGGCAACAACCGCATCCGTGTCATTGACCTGACGACCAACATCATCACGATTTATGCCGGAACAGGCGGAGCCGGATTCAACGCCGACGGTGTCATTGCCACCGATGCCAGTTTGAACAATCCGTCGGGGTTGGCGATTGACGCAAACGGCAACCTGTTCATCGCGGACCGTTACAACCATCGCATTCGCAAAGTTGACGCAACCAGCAAATTGATTTCAACGGTTGCCGGTAACGGCAGTTCGGGGTTCAGCGGCGATGGCGGAGCGGCAACGTCGGCACAACTGAACCAGCCGATTGACGTCGAAGTTGACGGCAGCGGCAATCTTTACATCGCCGATATGACGAACCATCGCGTCCGTCGTGTCAAATCAGGCGGCAATATTGATACCATTGCCGGAAACGGAACCAGCGGTTTCAGCGGAGACGGCGGATCAGCCACGGACGCTCAGTTAAGTTCGCCCGCAAGCATCGAAGTCGAATCCGATTGCAGCATTTATGTCGGCGACAACAACAACTTGCGCGTCCGAAAGTTGACGCCCAGCGGCACCAGCGGCACGACAAACCACAATCCCGTCATCACTTCCAACGTCGGCAATCAAACTCTGACCAAAGGCCAGAGCGTTGATATTTCGCTGGCGGCAACGGATTCGGACGGCGACAACGTAACCTTCTCGTTGGTTGGCGCGCCTGCCTTCGCCACAATCGTCAACGCCAACCCGTCGGCTCGCACGGCAACGTTAAGGCTGGCTCCGACATCGGCTGGAACGTTCAGCAACATTCAAATCAAAGCCGACGACGGCAAAGGCGGCACGGCGACTTCGGCGGCGTTTTCAATCACGGTCAACGAACCGGCTCCGGGCAATCAACCGCCTACGGCAAACGCCGGGCAGTTGCCTGCTATGGCAGAGGCGTCTTCGGCTAATGGAGCTTCAGTTACGTTGAACGGCAGCGGAAGCGATCCTGATGGCGACCTGCTGACCTATTCGTGGACTGACAACGGCAATGTGATTGCGACCAGCGCGACAGCGACGGTTTCACTGGGCATAGGCTCGCACAGCATTGTGCTCAGCGTCAGCGACAATAAGGGCGCGAAGACTTCGACGACGGCGCAAACTGTTCTTGTCAAAGACACGACACCACCAACCATTGCCGGAGTTCCTGCGGCGTTGACCAGAGCCGCGACTTCCGCAGCCGGAGCCAACGTCACTTACACAATGCCCACGGCAACCGATTTGGTTGACGGAGTTGTTCAAATCATTGCCGACAAAGTGTCAGGTTCGCTGTTCGCTGTTGGCACGACTACAGTTAAATTCACGGCGACGGATTCGCGCGGCAACGCGTCCATGGCTCAGTTCACTGTGACGGTTACCCCGTTTGTCAGCGGAGGAACGCCGACCAGCTATAACATCTCCACTTTTGCCGGAAGCGGCAATTACGGATTCAGTGGAGACGGCGGTCAGGCCATCAACGCGGCGATGAAGCAGATCGGAGCCATTACGCGCGACAGTGGCGGTCTGCTGTTTGCCGATGGTTTGGCCAGGGTCGTTCGTCGAATTGACACTCAGGGCAAGATTTCTACCATCGCCGGTAACTCGGCCAACGGCAACGGCGGTGATGGCGGCCAGGCAAACTACGCGCAACTTTCTACGCCGGGCGGAGCCGTCACCGATGCAAACGGCAACACCTACGTTTCAGACTCGGCTTATCACCGTATTCGCAGAGTGGCGACGGATGGCAAGATTTATCATTTCGCCGGTTCGACCACAGGAGTCAGCGGCTCGATTGGCGACAACGGTGTGGCTGCTTCGGCCAGATTCAATCGTCCGACGGCTTTGGCTGTTGACGCGCAAAACCTTTACGTCGTTGACAGCGGCAACAATCGAATCCGCGCCATCAACCTGGAAACAACCATCGTTTCAACCGTGGTCGGAACCGGCGGCGCAGGCTTCAACGGCGACGGAGGGACGGCGACAAACACCAGCCTGAACAATCCCACTGGAATGATTTTGGATGCCGCTGGCAATATCTTCATTGCCGACCGCAACAACCATCGCATACGCAAAGTTGACGCGGCGACCAACCTGGTTTCCACCATTGCCGGTAACGGCGCTCCCGGTTTTGCCGGTGACAGTGGACAAGGAAAGGCGGCGCAGATCAACACCCCGACTGACGTGGCGGTTGATACCAGCGGCAATGTCTTTTTCATTGACCAAGCCAATAATCGAGTCCGTCGCGTCAATGCAGCCGGAATCATCGAAACCATTGCCGGTGATGGAACCATCGGTTTCAGCGGAGATGGAGGCCCTGCGTTGCAAGCGCAAATCAGTCAGCCTGCTTCCATACAGGTTGAACCCGACGGCAGCATTCAGGTCGGCGACAACGGCAACCTGCGAATTCGCAAACTGTCACCGGCTGGGCCTCCACCGCCACCGCCACCACCGGCGAACAATTTGCCGGTCATCACTTCGACTGTCGGCAACCAGACTTTGACCAAAGGTCAAACGGTTGATCTGCCGCTTAGCGCAACGGACGCAGACGGTGACAGTGTGACTTTCTCGCTTATCAATGCTCCCTCGTTCGCTTCGATCATCAACGCCAACCCGGCGGCTCGCACGGCGACACTGAGATTGGCCACGACTGTGGCTGGAATCTTCAGCAACATTCAGGTCAAAGCCGACGACGGCAAGGGCGGAACGGCGACATCATCTGCTTTCTCTGTCACGGTCAACGAACCCGTCAATCAGTGCATTGCCACTGTTCCGGTCAATCACTGGAAGGGCGAATACTTCGCCGGCATTAATTTGACCGGCTCACCCGTGCTGGTTCGTGACGATGGCGATGGCGCACTGAACCTGGCATTTGGCAACGACAGTCCGAACACGACTTGCGGAGTTCCAGCCGACAATTTCTCGGCCCGGTACACACGCGAAGTTTCATTCCAGGCCGGTACTTACCGCTTCCAGTTGTTCGGCGACGACGGCATTCGGCTTTACGTGGACGGCGTGCTGAAAATTGATAAGTGGTTCAATCAGTCTGAAACCAAATACGAAGCCGACATCGTGCTGACCGCCGGTAATCACACCTTGCGAGTAGAGCATTATGAAGCAGCCGGAACGGCTTCGGCTCGGTTGTTCTGGAACACGTTGAACTATTATCCGGTGGTCAATAACGTTGCTAATCAAACGGTCAGACGTGGCCAATCGGTTGATGTTGTTGTCACAGCCAACGATAGCGACAACGATCCTGTCACTTTGACGCTTCAAAATGCGCCGTCGTTCATCACGCTGATAAACGCCAACCCGGCGCAACGCAGCGCGACATTGCGAATCGCTCCGCCTGCCGGCGACACCGATGTGGCTTACAACCTGACGATCAAAGCCGACGACGGACGCGGAGGCCAATCAGTCAGCAATCAGTTCACCGTCAATGTCACTTCGGTGCTTCCGCCTCCGACGAACCGCGCGCCAGTGGCGGTCGCCAACACTCTGGCGGCAGAGGTTACTGCGCCTGACGACAGCGGAGCGACAATCGGGCTGAACGGCTCAGCTTCATCCGACCCCGACGGAGACGTGCTCAGTTTCAATTGGACGGATCACGGTATCACCATTGCCACAACCGCCATCGCTAACATCAAATTGCCAGTCGGCACTCATTTGATAGCGTTGACGGTCAGCGACGGCAAGGGCGGAGTCAATTCAACCGTTGCTCAATCAGTGACGATCAGCGCGCCTGCCCCACCACCGCCGGCTGATTTGGCGATTGATTCGCTTTCGCCTTCATCCGCCAAGAAAGGCTCGACACTGACGGTTCTGGTCAATGGCAGCGGCTTTATTCCGGGCGCGTCTGTCAACATTAACGGAGGCCAGATTACGACTTACACGACGTTTGTCAGTTCAACTCAATTGAGAGTCCAGGTGATAATCGCGTCCAATGCCTTTACCACGACACGCAGTGTAACCGTCATCAATCCGGGCGGAGCGGCGGCAACGAAGAGCAGCGCATTCGCTGTGCTTCCGTAACGCCTCATCCATCTGTGAAAGCCCACGAAGGAAAGGCCGACAGCTATCCTTCGTGGGCTTTTTGCAGGTCTTTGAATATCTTGGTGGAAGAACTCCTCTTCCCCCAAGGCGGTTTTGTGGGCTACTTGACCGATATACAACCGGCTCATATAATCCGCCCGCTTTCGATCAAGGCGTTGAGTTTCTACCAGCTTTGATCGTTGACAAAGTGGGGACGTGGCGGAATTGGTAGACGCGCGGGTCTCAAAAACCCGTTACCTTACGGTAGTGTGGGTTCGATTCCCACCATCCCCACCATATTTTCGCAATACTTACGACAGAAGCCTTCCGGTATCTACGACAAAAGCAGATACCGGAAGGCTTCTTGGTTTTGCGCCATCAATCTTTACCTATCGTTTCCAGACCGCCAAAAAATTCAGTTTCCTCAGTGAGTGATTCAGCATTTAACAATCCTTTGTCGAAGCGTAGATTTACCAGACCGTCTGCTGTCTGGTGGGTAATTGTGCCCAATCCGGCCTTTGATGTACTTCCCTAAGCCGATAATTAAGGGGGTAACCGATGGCACATCGGTTGCTATTTTTTTAGTCGGTTAGGTTTGCAAAAGAAGGGCGATACGATTGGCCATGCTTACTTGTCATAAATAAACTGGCTGTAGAGAACCAGAAGGAAATGTGAGGCGAAAAAATGGTGGCGAAACCCGTTACAATTTTGCAGTTTACCTGCCTGCGCTTGGTCGCCTCATTAGTCGTGGCAATCGCTCTTAATCTTCCAAACTCACTTGCTCAGGCAAGACAAACATCGCAGGCGCAAAAAGCCAAACCGGCGCCAGTCCGTACTTCAGTTAGCGATGAAGAGGTTCACGAAGCTCGGTTGCGTTTGGCAGAGCTTGGTTATTGGCTTGATCCACATGCAAAAGGATTTGATGCTTCGCTTCGTCATGCACTTGTCGCGTTTCAAAAGGTCGGTGGGTACGCTCGCACTGGCTTGCTGACCTCAGAGGGGATGCAGGCAATGCGCGTCGCCAAAAGTCCAGCGCCGCTGGAGTCAGGCTATCCACATATCGAAATTGACCTTTGTCGCCAAGTGCTTTTCCTTGTGGAGGTGAGCAATATCCCCCTGCGCATCTTGCCTGTTTCCACAGGTTCCGGCGAATACTTCACCGAAGGGGGCGTCACCCGTCGAGCAGTCACGACGCTGGGGAGATTCACTGTTAAATACAAAATCATGGGTTGGCGTAAAAGCGCGCTCGGTTTGCTTTATTACCCAAATTACATTCATGGCGGCATTGCCATTCATGGCAGCCCATCTGTGCCTGTCCAGCCCGCCAGCCACGGCTGCATACGCATTCCGATGTTTGCAGCCAAAGAGTTCAGCGAGCTGGCAGCCGTTGGCCTGGAAGTGTTTGTTTACGACAACTGCCGCAACGATCCAGAGTGACGGCTTTATAGAGGTTTTCAATTGAATTGGGTGCGGCTTTTCGCCCAGGCTGGCTAATTTCCGCCGCACCTTCAGAGCGAGAACAATTGAGCGTGGCATTTCCGCGCAAGTCGTATCTTGGTTTGCATAATTACTCGTGCCCCCTGACCACCTCAACCGAACACGGCGCGTGTGTGGCAACGAAAGACGAAACGCTGCCAAGCAGAAATCGTTCAATGGTGCCCAATCCCTTGGCACCGACAAAGACGCAATCCGCTTTCCAGGCTTCTGCTTCGCCGACCAATGAATGGCGGGCATCTTCTTCTTTCATCGCTTTGGAAACTGTAAGTCCAATTCCTTTCAGTTTGCTGACCGCTTTTTCGACCGCTTCATTTGCCCTGGCCTTTTCGTCGGCAAACCACTTCGCAATGGCGACAGCTACATATTCAGTGCCAACAGCAGGAAGAATTGGGAAGGCATTTACGATTCGTGCCTCGCTTCCCGGCGGCCAATGTCGCGCGGCCACGGCTTTAACTGCAGCGTCAGCCCCTGCTGAACCATCCACTCCGATAATTAGACGAATAGGGGTATCAGATTCTGGCGTACTCTCACGTGCTATGCGCACGTTGCCGTGGGCCGCATGCAGTACTTTTTGCGAAACACTGCCAAGAAGCAGCCGCCCAATAGC
>JAGNMH010000195.1 GCA_017991275.1 Acidobacteriota bacterium | reverse complement strand
CGCGCAAGCAAGCCGCTTGCTGACGCGCGCAGTACCATTTCAGCCAAACCTCTTTTTCAACTCCTCGACAGACAGATTTCCGGCCTGAGCCAGTTGCTCAACCCAACCCGCTTGCTCGAAGTCCGTGTAATCCAGCCGCAGCATGTATTGACGCGCGACGCGATAATTTTCGCTGTTCATATTGACGTTGCGAACGATGGTTTTGCCTGAGTTCGGATCGCGTATGTCGGCAAACAGCAACGGAACCAGTTGGCCGTTTTGAACGCTGACCATTGCGCCGCTGCCTCCGCCTAGCAGAAATCGAATCGCCGAATTGCCAAGCTCTCGGCAATAAGCCATGTCGAAAGGAATCGGGTCGCAGCAACGAACTTCGTAACCGATGTTTTTGTTGCTGATCGAAACTTTCAAGCCGCGTTGTTTGAACCGGCCTTCCAGTTCGACTTTGACCTTGCGAGCCAGATCAACTTCGGCAAAACGAATGTGGCCGAATTCGTCCAGTTCTGCATCTTCCAGGTCTTTCAACTCTTTCGGGTCCAGCTTTTCGATGATGCCCTCGGCCAAAACGACGACGCCGTAATGCCGACGCATAGCGCGGCGCTTGATGATTGTGCCTTCGATGATGTCGCAGATGTGAGCGAACGGCACATACTGCTGATGCTCAAACTCTTCGCGGATCAAGGTCACCGTAGCTCCAGCCGCTTTGCCAATTCCCAAAGCCAGATGCCCGGCTTGACGCCCCATCGCCACCACTATGTGCCAACGTCGAGTCGCTCGCGCGTCTTCCATCAGGTTTTCGACCAGTTCAGCGCCGACGTGCCGAGCAGTTTGAAATCCGAAAGTCGGAATGTGCGGCGGCAGCGGCAGATCGTTATCAATCGTTTTCGGCACGTGAACCGTGCGGATGCTCGACCAATCGGCAACCGTCGCCGAAGACTTCGCCGTGTCGTCTCCGCCAATGGTCACCAGATGCGTCACGCCCAAACCGTTCAGCGTATCCACCACGGCCTGCATCTTTTCATCGGACGCCGTCGGATTTTCGCGCGCCGTTCCCAGCACAGAGCCTCCGCGAAAGTGAATCCGCGACACATCGTCAATCGAAAGCTGCCGAGCGCACGAAGGATCACGCCTGACCAGATGCTTGAAGCCGTCCTGAATGCCCAACACGTCAAAGCCTTCGTTGATCGCCTTGATCGTCGCCGAGCCGATGACCGAATTGATGCCGGGAGCAGGCCCGCCCCCAACCAAAATCGCAAGTTTTCCTGCGGATGACATTTGTCTTTCTCCTGAACAGGCACAGAACCGGGAGCAGTAGCGACCAGCCTTGCGCCAAATCATTGATGGTTTTTCTTTGAATGAAGGTGAAGTAAGCCGGGATTGTAGCGGAGCAAACTTGGTTTGACCAGTTCAGCATTCATTAGCTGTGGGAATTGCCCGAATCGTTGAGTTTGATCCCAAGCAAAAGTTTGGGGAAAATGAATAGGCGAGGAAGTGAGCAGATTAGGCTTGGGGGCTTCCTGCATTTAACCACAAATGGAGTAGCGCAATGAGCGAGAGCGAATACCAACGAATCGTCGAACACATAATCCAAAGCGCCGCCAATCCGATGATTGCCACGGACGTTGGCATTGAAGCCGCGCAGAAATTCGGCGAGCTGGCGGATCAGGAAGAGATTGAATGGGCGCTGGTAGGCGGGTTGGCAATGCATCTGTACGGCAGCCAGCGGCTGACCAAAGACGTAGACATCATTGCGTCCAAAAACTTGTCGCTGACTCCGAAATACAGATTGAGCTTTGGCGGCGGCAGTTACACGTTGCAAGTCGGCAAGTATGAAATCCCGATTGATTGGATTGTTCGCAATGACGGATATGAGAAGTTTTATCGGGCGGCATTGAATCAGGCCATCAAGCTGCAAAATGGATTGCGGCTGATTACGCCGGAATGGCTGGTGATTCTGAAATACAACGCCGGGCGGCAAAAAGACCTGGACGACATTGTCTTCCTGCTCAAACAACAAAAGCTGGTTGACCGTCCAACCATCAAGCGAAAGGTAGTTGAAACAGCGGGCGAAGACGCCTGGTTGACTATGATGGCTGGCTTTCGCCGATTGTGTGATTTGGCGGATGTCAAAACCACCGAACCGAGCAAGTATTACGACAAAGATTGAGCGGCAGAAAAATCATCCGAAGACTTGTTGACCGTTCATCAAGTCAGGAGTATGGTGCCCTCGTTACGTAACAACTCCAGAATTCAACTGGCGGTGAGCGACTACCGAAAAACGCCGTGACCGTTTCTTTAACCTGCTGGGATATGACCAGCCCCCTACAAAGGAGGTGCTGCATAGAACTTAGCTCACAATTTAATTCCAATTTTAGACGTTGAAAGAAACGTCGTTACTGCGTCTCCTGACGCAAATGCACTGAAGTTAAAGAAGAGCCTGCCAGACATTCACAAAATGTTTGGCAGGCTCGATAGTTTTATCAGCCAGACTCTTCCACTTTTCCCGCCGTGCCTGTAAAAAGGCGTCATGCGCACACTCGATCTTGTCATTCTCGTTGCTTACCTGGTTGGCACAGTTCTGTTCGGTGCCTGGTTTTCACGCTCACAAAAAAACGTGAAGGATTATTTCGTCGCAGGCGAAAACGTTCCGTGGTGGGCGATTATGGGTTCAATTGTCGCCACGGAAACCAGCACCGTCACGTTTATCAGCGTGCCGGGGTTTGCCTACAACGCGAACTTCACGTTTATGCAACTGGTCATCGGATACATGATCGGACGCATTGTCGTCACAGTCATGTTCGTGCCGATGTATTTCAAAGGCCAGTTGCTGACGGTTTACCAGTTGCTTGGCCAACGATTCGGCAGCGGAGTTAGGCGTTTGGCCTCGTTGCTGTTTCTAACCACCCGAAGCCTGGCAGATGGATTCAGGCTCTTTGCCACCGGGCTGGTTTTGGCGGCGTTGTTGTTGGCGATGCCGGGAGTTGAAGGCACGGTTCACGGCTGGTTCCCTTCTCTGGAACCGAAGTTCGCCATCATGATCGTTTCAGTGCTGGTGATGGGAGCAGCGACGATTCTTTACACCTATCTGGGCGGGATGGCTGCGGTGATCTGGACGGACGTGATTCAGTTGGTAATTTATCTGGTCGGAGCCGTCATCGCTACGTGGATTCTGCTGGGCAAAATTCCTGGCGGATGGGCTGAAGTCGCTCAAGTCGGCGGAGCCGCGGGCAAATTCACCTGGTTCGATTTCAGTTGGACGGTGACGAAAAGTTATACCTTCTGGTCGGGCGTTATAGGCGGAGCTTTTCTGACAACGGCCACTCATGGAACCGATCAGTTGATGGTGCAGCGGTATTTGTGCAGCAGTTCCGCGAAACAGGCTCGCGTAGCATTGCTGACCAGCGGCGCAATGGTCTTTGTGCAGTTCATGTTGTTCCTGCTGATTGGGGCGATGCTTTACGTTTATTACACCGGCCACGCGACAGGCGAAATTGCCAATTTCATGCTCAACGGCAAGCTGCAAACCGACCGCATCTTCCCGCACTTCATCGTCACTCATTTGCCCGCTGGCGTAGTCGGTCTGGTCATAGCGGCAATTTTTGCAGCAGCAATGTCAACGCTGTCCTCTTCGCTGAATTCATCATCGGCCACAGTGATTGGCGATTTTTACATGCCGATGACTGGCGGCAGCAAATCCGACCAGCATTATCTGACCGTCTCACGACTGCTGACCGCCGTTTGGGGAGTCGTGCAAATCACTGTCGCCATTGTCGCAATCAAGCTTTCCAGCCGCGTTGTTGATGAAGTGCTCGGCATTGCATCGTTCACCAACGGGGTCATCCTGGGTGTTTTCTTCCTGGGAACGTTTACCAAACGAGTCGGTCAGACGGCGGCATTTGCAGGCATCATCGCCGGAGCATCACTGATGTTATGGGTGAAGCTGGAAACCGGCGTGACGTGGCAATGGTATGTGTTGATCGGATCAGTGACTACGTTTGCGGTTGGCTTGTTGGCGAGTTTTGTCGCTCCGGCAAAAGCGGCAGCGGAGGTCAGAGCATTATGAAGTTGAAGGTTTTGATGGCATTGCTAATTGTTTTTGCTCTGCTTTCACCTGCGATGGTGTCGGCTCAATTCGGAAAGTACCAACCTTTTGACCGCAAACTGAGCAAGAAAGATGAAGATTGGATTCGCAAAACCCTGAAGTCTATGACGCTGGATGAAAAGATCGGCCAGATGTTTATGGCCGACGCCAACGTAGTTTTCTGGAATCGAGAAAGCGAAGAGTTCAAAAAGCTTCAACATCATATCGTAGACAACAAAGTCGGCGGCGTGCTGGTCTTTCGCAGCGAAGTTCTGGCGACGGCGCTTTCTGCCAATCGCTGGCAGGAACTGGCCAAAATCCCGTTGCTGATTTCTTCAGACCTGGAAATGGGAATGGGGATGCGATTCGATGAAACTCCCTGGTGGGCGCCGAACATGGCTGTCGCGGCTACCGGAGATGTGAAATGGGCGCGGTTGCAAGGCGAAGCCACCGCTCTGCAAGCGCGAGCAATGGGCGTCAACTGGTTGTTCGCGCCGACTTCGGATGTGAACAACAACCCGGACAATCCTGTTATCAACGTGCGCTCGTTTGGCGAAGACCCGGCCACAGTCGCCGCGTTCGCCAAAGCTTTCATCGAAGGCGCTCAAGCCGCCGGAGCGATGGCCTGTGCCAAACACTTTCCCGGCCACGGCGACACGGCTACTGATTCTCACATTGGATTGCCGGTGGTGGATGTCAGCCGAGAACGGTTGATGAATCTGGAACTGGTCCCCTTTCGCGCGGCAATTGAAGCTCGTGTTGGTGGAATAATGTCGGCTCACATCGCCTTACCGCAAATTGAAACCGAGCTTGCCGCGTCGGTCAGAGTTCTGGACGAGCGCGAAGCCGCCGCGACAGAGTTTCGTTCGTTGACTGAATCAAACGCCGCGCGAGTCACCTTGCCAGGAACTCTGTCGCCGAAAATCATGACAGGATTGTTGCGCGAAGAATTGAAATTCAATGGAGTCGTCGTCACAGACGCAATGAATATGGCGGGCATTTCGGCCCGATACACTGCGGCTGAAGCAGCCGTCAAAACCATCAAAGCTGGTGTAGACCTGATCGAAAAATCACCGGATATTGACGCAGCCATCGCCGGAGTCAAAGAAGCCGTCGCCAAAGGCGAAATCACTGAAGCTCGCATCAACGCTTCGGTCGAAAGGCTCCTGCGAGCAAAAGTCGCGCTTGGGTTGAACCGGCAAAAGCTGATTGACCTGAATGAAGTTGATCGCATCGTCAACGATCCGAAGTTTCTGGCTGTGGCCGATCAAATCGCCGAACGTTCGCTGACTCTGGCGCGCGATGAACGAAAACTGTTGCCGATTCAGTCAACCGGCAAAATCCTGAACCTGACTTTCACAGACGAAGAAGACCGCGCCATCACCAAACCTTTTGTTGACGAATTACGGAAGCGCAACGAATCGGTTGAAAGCTACACGCTGGGCGCGCAAGCCAGCGAAGCCGAAATCAATCGAGTGCTCGGCAAACTTGATTCTTCAAAATTCGACGCGGTGATTTATTCGGTCGCAGTTCGCGCTCGCAGCGGCAAAGGCAGTGTGGCAATGCCGCCCATCGGCAAACGATTGGCAGATGAGCTGGTCAAACGGCAATTGCCTATGCTGGTCATCTCTTTCGGTAATCCGTACATGCTGCTGGCAATGCCAGATGTTCCGGCTTATCTGCTGGCATACAGTCCATTCCCGGTCAGCCAACGAGCCGCCGCAAAAGCTTTACTTGGACAGATTGAAATCAACGGACGATTGCCCGTCAGCCTGCCCGGCCTTTATCCGCGCAACCACGGTTTAAAGATTGAGAAACAAACAGAAAAGTGATTGCCACTGACGCAGCCTACTTCACTGCTCGAACACCTGCTGAGTAAGTCGGGGAAAGTGGAGGGGAATCTTGAAGTCCGAAGTTGACGGACTCCTCGAAAATTGCCAGGACTTTCCCCGGCTTACTCAGCCCGGAACAGGTTAATTGTTTATTCGACGCCAACCTTGACCAACCGTTTCTGAAGCCAAAGATAAAGAAATTTCTGCAAAGAATGTAAAAAACCATTCTTTGTCTGATTGACAGAAAGCCTTTCTTCTATTTTCTCTGATTGGTCAGCAACCGGAAGAATCGCCTTTGCGACCGATTCTTCGCTTTCGCTGCCGCATTCGCGCACTTCTGCAACCAAGCGGTAACCAAATCTTGGTAACGTTTCGATTGAGATATTGCTATCAGGAAATTTGCTGAGGGTTTTTCTCAGAATGTGTACTGTTTGTGTGAGGTTTGAATCCTCTACCACCATGTCCGGCCAGATCGTTTCTATCAATTCCTCTTTTTCAACTGCCCGCCCCTGATGCTGCATCAGGATTGTCAGCAAAGAAACCGCCTTGGGCGGCAAAGAAACCAGTTCCCCGTCTCTGGTCAGACGGGATCTTTCAACATCCAGGCGAAATTGGCTGAATTCAAAAATCTGTCGTGTGTGCCTATTCATACCTAACCCCTTAAGCTCATTGAGGAATCCCTTGAGGCAATTATTGAGTTATCAAGTCACTACTTGAGGGATACCTTGAGGGAAAATAAGCGATTAACTCACTTATTAAGTTTTCCCGTGAGGGAAAATGAGCGAAACCTTGAAGACTTGAGTTGGGCAATTACTCTATCTTCAACCCGCATTGATGATCTTTACTTTTGATTCTTTGGAACTGCTTGGCACCAAGAAGAGACGTGGGGACTCTTCTGATAGTAGTGAACGAGGCGGCGGCAATATAGCAGTGAGGCTAGGTATCGGCAATAGTTTCTACGCAAAAACTGTCACAAAAAGTAGGACGTCGCCTACAAGAGATATAAATTGATACTGGTTGACCTTACAAATGCCTTTTTAACCAGTGATTGAATTGGGAATCTTATTTAGCTTTGTACCTTCGCTCACCACAGGAAGAGACAAGTGCTAACAAAACAAAATGCGAACCGCTCTTCACTAAAACGAAGGAGCGTTGCAACGAGTATCGAGGCCGTCACGCAGGCTGCTTTGATAAACGTCCGGGCGTTGGTGTGCCTGCCGAGTGGTAGAACGCATTAACGTGCCGGGCAAACCACTAACCTAAACTTCATAAGGAGCATACACAATGAACACGATCAAAAACTTCATCAATGACGAAACCGGTTTGGAGCTTTCCGAATACGCAGTGGCCGCGGCGCTGATCGCTCTGGCAGTCATCACCGCTTTCACGGATCTCGGCACTGCTATCGCCAATAAGATCACGGCTTTGAAGGGCAAGATCGGTTAAGCCACAAAGCCAGTCTATTTAACGGCGAAGGCGCGCTGAGCGGTGTGAACGTCTTCTCACTAGCTTCAGCGCGCCGAAGTCAATCTCACAACCCGTCTCAATTGGAGAACAGAACAATGAACACGATCAAAAATTTTCTCAAGGACGAATCTGGTTTGGAACTGTCCGAATACGCAGTGGCTGCGGCGCTGATTGCACTGGCCGTCATTACGGCTTTCACTGACCTCGGCACTGCCATCGCCACCAAGATTACGGCGTTGAAAGACAGTCTCAAATAATTCCGCAAAATTACAAACTCGAACAACAACGGCAAAGGCGCGCTGAGCAGTGTGAGGAGCACATAACAGCTTCACGTTAGTGTCAGCGCACCTGAGCCTCACCAACAAAATCGGAGGATAGAGTAATGAACACTGTCAAAAGCTTCCTCAAAGACGACTCAGGCTTGGAGCTATCCGAATACGCCGTGGCCGCAGCGCTAATTACTTTGGTTATCGTCGCGGCCTTTACTGATCTGGGCACCGCCATCGCCGCCAAGTTGGTTGACCTAAAAGGGAAGGTTAATCCTTAGGCTTACACAAAGGCGCTGAATTAAGAGAAATCCCCGAATGCTAAACACTATGATCCTTATCCTCATTCTTTTAGTTCCGATAACAGGGCTGATCACTTACTACGATGTGCGGTTCAGACGAATTCCGAACGCCTTTGTTCTGGCTACATTGGTCAGCGGTGTGATTATCAACGTCACAGACAATGGATGGTCAGGCGCAGTCACCAGCTTAAAAGGTGGCGCGCTGGCTTTCGTACTGATGCTTTTCTTGCACATTTTCAGCGCCATGGGCGCGGGTGACGTAAAGCTTTTTGGAGCCATTGGTTCGGTTATCGGCGTCGGTTCGGTTTTCCAGACATTTCTGATCGTGCTGATTACCGGAGGCGTGCTGGCCGTCGTTGTTTCAATTCGCAATGGGAAGCTCCGCGAAACCTGGAACCGCGTATTGCTGATTTTTATCAATCTGTTTTCCGGTTGGCAGCCGCCACGTTTTCCTGCCCCGGTTGATCGTCAAGCAACAATTCCTTACGGAGTGGCGATCACCGTCGGAACACTGATTTCGCTGACGATGTTTCGCCATTGAGCGGCTCAATAGGCAAACCAGAACTGAGAAAGCGTATTTATGAAG
>JAGNMH010000194.1 GCA_017991275.1 Acidobacteriota bacterium | reverse complement strand
TTTTTTCGACCCTCGTTTAGCATTTTAAGAGGTTCCATCAATGAACAAGCTAACAAATAGAACACTGTCTGTGATTGCACTGCTCTGCCTGACTCTGCCGACTATGGTTTCGTTTGGGCAGACTGGTCAGAAAAACAATCTGGCTTACGAAGACTGGTACGGAGACGCAAAAAAGATTCTGGCCGACCATTACACAGGCAAAAGCGTCAAGCTGAAAATGGCGATTCCGGCGACCAGGCGAGGACTGGAAATGTTCGACGGGTCATTTGAAAGCGGAGCTGAAGCCACGTCGGCTGAATCGTTGGCTCAACCCGGCGATGATGTGACAATCAAAAGCTTCAAACTCCGCGATCATGACATCGAATTGTTATTGCTGGGCAAAACTGCCGAAAAACGAAAAGGCTGGCTCTTCAAACGCACCAAAACCCCGCGCATAAGCATTCGTTTTTCGCGTGAGTTGACTGCCAAAGACATGAACATCGAAACCATCAACCGCTGGTTGTCGGCGACAATGGACGTGACTCCGCTGATCCCGGCTGGCGCCGAAAATCTCAACACCCAGGCATCAGTTGCTCCGCCTGCGGAACCTGCTCCGAAAGCTGTCAACGCAAAAGCTTCGATGGAAAACCACCAAGCCTTGCCAACGTCTTTGATAACCGGCGATTTGGCTCAAGCCGATCCGGGTTTCGCTGAATTAACGATTGAATGTCCAGGTAAGTACGCGCGAGTTTATATTGACGATGCTTACAGTGGATTTACTCCGCGCACGATTAGATTGCGTACCGGAGTTCATTCGGTTTTGGTCATGGCTGATGGTTATGCAGCCTGGGAACAGAAACTGTTCATTCCCGGCGGTAAAGCGTCTGTCGTTAAAGCCGAGTTGCAACGATAACCGATGGCCAAACCATCCGGTATTCCATTGTCCATTTGTCATCTCTGAACCGACGATGGCAAATGGACAATGGAATACTTTAGCCACCTGATTTCCACAGCCATCAAACATCTTCCCGTCTCAACTGATTAACCAGCAAATGCGCCTGCCGCGTCGGTTCCGGCTGACGATATTTGGTCACTGATCGCAGTGTCAGATCAACCGCCGAAGTCAGGTCCATCAAATGTCCGGCAGAGATATAAACCGGAGCCACTTTATTTTTTGTTCTCAGCGCTACGCCTACGATTTCGTTTTTATCAATTAAAGGAACATTGCTTCCGGCTTCCAATCCAAGTTCTTCGTGCTTGCCGACCAGAATGCTTTTCGCGCAGCCAATAGTAGGAAGATCAAGCAGCAATCCAATGTGACAGGCAATCCCGAACCTTCGCGGGTGCGCCAAACCCTGCCCATCCAGCATTAACACATCAGGTTTGGTTTTCAGCTTTTCCCAGCATTCCAGAAACGAAGGCGTTTCTCGGAAACTGAGCAATCCCGGCACATAAGGAAACTTCGCCGTGCTGCGAACGCTGGCGGTTTCGACAATCTGCAAATCCGGCAGGCTCAAAACAACAATGCCGGAGTAGATCACCTCAGAAAATTTACTAAAGGAGATGTCTGCCCCGGCAATTGTTTTGACTTCGCGCGTCAGCGGTTCAATGCGAACCAACGAACGCCATTCTTTCTGAGCCTCAACGGCTTCTTTCGGCGTCAGATTCCAACTGTTCAGCGAAATTTGCATTCGACAAAGAAAGAAAATAGACAGGATTTACAAGATTTACAGGATTGGTTATGGCAGTAGGTTTTTCGGTTTGAATAGACGATATTTTCGTCTGACGTGAACCGAAGAACCGAAGTTGAGCAGCAAGCCCGAATCGGTTTCGGTAGCAGTAAGATAATTGACCAATTGAACCTCGTGATCCTTATTCAAAGACTGAATCGCTTTCAATTCCACAATGATTCGGTTTTCAACCCACAAATCAGCAAAGTACTCTCCAACCACGTGACCTTCATAAAAAACAGTTATTGGGGTTTCAAGTTTTACAGACAAGCCAGATTTTTCAACTTCGATGCATAAGGCTCTTTTGTACACCTTTTCCAGAAAACCGGAACCGAGTTTGTTATGCACCTTGTAGGCGCAACCAATGATAATTTCAGTCAACTCATCATCAGTCATATCAAATCCCCGGCCCCATCTTGTTAATCTTGTAAATCCTGTCTATTCCGACTTGTCCTAAGCGGCAATTTCGACCAGCGTCAGATCGAAGTGCAATTCTTCGCCTGCCAGCGGATGATTGGCGTCCAGCGTGACGCTTGTGTCGTTCATTTCGGTGATGATCAACGGGATGGTTCCCTGCGGAGTTTGCATTTCAATCGCCATGCCAAGTTCAGGAACGACATCGCCAAGATTGAATTGTTCGCGGCTGATGGTTTGCACCAGTTCTTCCATGCGTTCGCCGTAAGCTTGTTCCGCCGGAATAACGACGTTTTTGGTTTCGCCGACCTGCATTCCCAACAACGCGGCATCGAATCCTGGTATGACGTGGCCGGCGCCGACCGTAAATCCAAGCGGGTCGCCGCCTTCGGATGAATCGAAGACCTGACCGTCATCGAACTTGCCAGAATAATGCACCTTCACGGCATCGCCGGTTTTAACTGTAGACATTTAAGTTTTCCTCTCTGGTGATGTTGCTTCGAGATAAGCCGAAGCAGGAATAAAACGCGCGCAGCTTCGCACAGCAATTTGCAAAAAGCCAGACAGTTAATTTAGCTTCGCCGTCGTGAAAGCATTACGTTTTGAAAATGGAGAGTTGCTACTGGCCGAAACCGCTCCGCCGCAACGCGCAGGCGAAGCTTTGGTGCGAGTAACGCTGGCAGGAATCTGCAACACAGACCTTGAAGTTGTTCGCGGTTACGCCGGTTTCAACGGCACACTCGGCCATGAATTTGTCGGCGTGGTTGAAGCTTCGCCGGTTGAATCGCAAATTGGCCGCCGCGTCGTCGGTGAAATTAACATTGGCTGCGGCAACTGCGAGTGTTGTTCGGTTGGCGATGCTCGCCATTGCCTGACGCGAACTGCTATGGGCATTCACAACCGCGACGGCGCGTTTGCCGAATTTTTGACTTTACCGCCGCAAAACCTGTTCGTCGTCCCCGACAACGTCAACGACCGGCAAGCTGTTTTCACCGAACCGCTGGCCGCAGCCTGCGAAATTCTGGATCAGGTCAAAATTACTTCGGCTCATCGGGTAGCTGTAATCGGCGACGGCAAATTGGGTCAGTTGATTGCTCGCGTGCTGGCAACGACCGGCTGCGAATTGGTTTTAATCGGCAAACATTCGGACAAACTGGAACTTGCGACGAAAGCCGGAATCAAAACACTCAGGATCAGTACAGGGAGCAGTAGCGACCTGGTGACTCCGTACCGGCATTTTGATTTCGTCGTCGAAGCCAGCGGTTCTGCCAGCGGATTACAACTGGCGCTCGAACTGGTCAAAGCGCGCGGCACAATCATTCTGAAATCCACGTTTCATGGTGGAGCGGTTCCAGTGGATACTACGCGCATCGTCGTGGATGAAATCAGTTTGATCGGTTCGCGCTGCGGAAGATTTGAAAACGCGCTTGCTTTGCTGAAAGCTGGCAAAGTAGATGTTGAGCCGTTGATTGCCGCCGAATTCAAACTTGGCGATGGAGTGGCAGCGATGACCGCCGCCGCTAAACCTGGAACACTTAAAGTGTTACTGAAATCTGAAATCTGAAATTCGAGACTTGAAATGTACCCTGCTGGCAACTTATTCATCCCCGCGCCTCACGGCCAACTGGAAGCGATTTATCGCCCAAAAACCAATGGAGCCGAACGAGTCGCTTTGGTGCTGCACCCGCATCCGTTGCATGGCGGAACTATGCACAATAAAGTCGTCTTCCGCGCAGCCAAGGCATTGACCGAATCCGGCTTTGAGGCCTTGCGCTTCAATTTCCGCGGCGTAGGCGCAAGCACGGGCGAACATGATGATGGCAAAGGTGAACGCGACGACGCGCGCGTGGCTTTGGATTATCTGCTGGCCGATCAACCATCAGCGAAAGAAGTGATTGTTGCCGGGTTCTCATTCGGTTCGATTGTCGGTTTGAATCTCGGCTGTGCCGACCCGCGAGTCCATCGCCTGATTGCGATTGGAGTTCCGGCCAGATTAGGCAGGCTGGAGTGCTTGTTTGAATGCCCGAAACCAAAACTGTTCATTCACGGAGTGGAAGACGACATCGCTCCGCTTCAACCGCTGGAAGAGTTTTTGGCTAAACTGCCTGCAAGCTCCAATCATCGGCTGGTAAAAATTGACGGCGCAGGTCATTTTTTCGATGATCAGGCCGAGGAACTGATGCGCACGATCAAAGCTTTTGTCGACAACTAACTGGGAAACAGGATTATGCGTTTTCGACCATTCCAAATTGCGAAACTGTTCGGCATTCCGCTGATGATTGATTACAGTTGGATTCCGATGGCTGCGCTGCACGTCTGGCTGGTGGCGCAATTCTGGCTGCCGTCGGAGGTCAAACCGCCCTTGCCAATGTGGCAAAATCTGCTGTTGGGTCTTGGCATTACGGCGCTCTTTTTTGGATCGGTGATTGGTCACGAACTGGCACATGCGCTGGTCGCACGGCTGGAAGGCATCAGAATATACGACATTCAACTGCACATCTTTGGCGGCTGGGCGCGCCTGGTGGGCGAACCCAAAACGGCAATGGCCGAATTTCGAGTTGCGGTTGCCGGCCCTGTCGCATCTTTCCTGTTGGCGTTCTTTTTCTGGTTATGCCTGTTCACAGTTCAGCAATTCACCAGCGGCACTTTGATAGCGCGCGCAATCGCGGCGGGATTTTTTTACCTGGCTGCCGCCAATTTATTGTTGGCGATGTTCAACCTTCTGCCGGGTTTGCCGCTGGACGGAGGGCGCGCGCTTCGAGCTTACCTGTGGCATCGCAGCGGAGACATTCTTTCGGCGACGCGAATGATGACCAGAATGGGCGTAGGCATCGCTTACATGCTTATGTCATACGGACTGTTTCTGGTCGGATACGGAATGTTTCGCGGAACTTTGTGGCAGGATTTCGTCATCGCCATCTGGCTTTTTGTCGTGGGCATCTTCCTGAAAACCGCTGCCCAAAGCGATTATCGCAACCGTCAGCGTCAAACTGAACAAGCCTCTCCCGCACAACGCGAAGCCGTCATCGAACCCGGCACAGTCGGCGAAGTGATGAGCGCACCGGCGGTGAGCATTGCGCCTGAACTTCGCGTCAGTGAATTCATTGACCGGGTTCTGCCGAAAAACCGTCTGACGATTTTTGCCGTCGCTCGCGAAGGTCGCTTGCACGGAATTTTATCGCTGGCCAAATTGCGCGAGCTGCCGCGCGAACACTGGGAACAAACAATCATAGGTGACGTGATGCTGCCAATCAGTGACGAACTGTTCGTTCCAATTCGCGCCTCAATCGAACATGCTCAGCGCAAACTGAAAACCAACGATATTGGTTTTCTGGCCGTGATAGATCAGGACGGTTTTCTGGTGGGTTATCTGAACGGCAGCGATCTGGAACATGCGACCTGAAAATTTTCGGCAAACGGCTGGTTGACGTATTAAAGTTGGTTGGCTAAGATGCCCCCGCTTTCGACAGAAGGCGCGTTCTCAGACATTAGGTAACCAAATTTGTGGGGCTATAGCTCAGTTTGGAAGAGCGCTTGACTGGCAGTCAAGAGGTCAGGGGTTCGAGCCCCCTTAGCTCCACTTACTCTTCCTAAAAATCCAACTCGAAAATTACATCCCGGTTTTGAAGTAGATGCAGGTCATCGAAAGTCCTTTGCTTATGTTGAAGTGCATGAGGATGATTGATGCCGGATCGAAAGAATTATTTCGCCCTGCGGACGGCGAAGCGATTGCTGGCAAAAAACCGATGGCTAATGCAGAATGCCGCATTGATTTTGGCGCACTGATTTCGATCATGCCGACACTAACCACAGGAAATAAAACCATGAGTGATTCAACAGGTCATCGAGTAGGCCAGCTTGCTCCCGAAATTGAATTGCCGGATGGCAACGGCAACAAATGGAAACTCAGTGATGCGCGCGGAAAGACCGTCGTGCTGTTGTTTTATCCTGGCGACGAAACTCCTGTTTGCACTCGCCAACTTTGCAGCGTTCGCGACAACTGGGAGCGTTACCAAGAAACCGGCGCTGAGGTTATCGGTATCAACACTGATTCGGTTGAAAAGCACAGATCCTTTGCCGCCAACCACAAATTGCCATTGAGATTGTTGTCGGACACGGGCGGCGCTGTAATTCGAGCCTACGACATGAAAGCATTGTTCGGCACTCGGCGCGGCGTGGTTGTGATTGATAAAAAAGGCGTCATTCGTTTTCGCAAAGTAGTTCTGCCGATCTTCCGCCCCGGCGACGATGAAGTTCTGGCTGCAATACTGGATGCACAGAAAATCGAAAATTGATTCGGCGATATTTTGATCTATGTCCACTGACCTGACCTCTTCAACACAAGAAAGTCCCAACGCAATGTCACAATCGGCTGACCGATTGCAGCATCTGATCGGTGAGTTAAGCGGCGAGTTTATTTCGATCCTCGACCTTGACACGCTGATTGATCGGGTTGCGCAACGGCTGCGAGAGGTAATTGACTACAAATTTTTCAACATCTTTCTGGTTGATGAATTGCGCGGGGGGTTAGTTTGGAAAAAAGCTATCGGCTACCAACCGCAAGAAGTCGCCGCCCATGAAGTCATTCCTTTTGATTCCAGCATCGCTTCCGCAGCCTGGCGCGAAGGCCAGACAATCAATGTAGGCGATGTCGGCTTGGACTCACGTTACCTGCCAATGGCCACCGAAGGCGCCAATCCGCCACGTTCTGAAATCGCCGTGCCGTTGACGCTGATACGCGAAAACAAAATCGTCGGTGTTTTGACTATTGAAAGCTCTGAACCGAATTACTTTTCCGGTGAACACGAGCGCATTTTGAGCGTGCTGGGAAGCCAACTAGCAATCGCGCTGGAACACGCCCGCGTTTACGACGAACTGCGCCAGCGCGCCAAAGAGATGCGGACGCTGATTGAGATCGGCCATGAAATCACGGCGATTCTTGACCTTGACCGGTTGCTTGCACACATTGCGCCAATGCTTGACCGCATCATCAACTATGAGTTTCTGCTTGTTGCACTGATTGATGAAGCCAGTGAAGAACTGGTTTGGCATGTGGAAGAAGGTTACGACGCACCAACGCTGGAACGCGCCAATCGAACTCCGCTGTCTCACGGTGTAGTCGGTCGAGCAGTGCGCGAAAGACGAACTCAGATTATCGGCGATGTCCGTCGCGACCCTGATTACTTCGTCACAGACACCTGGCGCGGGCAAGGCCAACGAGCAGAAATCGCAGTGCCGCTAATTTATGAAGGTCGTGTGATTGGAGTTCTGGCGCTGGAAAGCAACCGTAATAATGCTTTCAACGATTACCACGCGCGATTGCTGGAAAACATCGCCAACCCGCTGGCAATCGCCATGGTCAACGCGCGATTGCACAAGCAACACGTCGAACGCGAAAGCCGATTGGAAAATGAAATGCTGATGGCGCGCGATGTTCAGCGAGCAATGCTGCCTGACCAGCCTCCATTGAAAGGTTTCGAACTGGCTGCACGCCTGGAATCCGCACTGAACCTGAGCGGAGATTTTTACGATTACCTGATGCTGTCGCCCAACCGGCTGGGAATCATGATCGGCGACGTGGCAGGCAAAGGTGTCAGAGCGGCAATGGGCATGGCGGCTTCGCGCAGCATTCTTCGCAGCGTGGCCAGACGAGGCGGCGGCCCAGCCAAGGTTCTGCGCGATGCCAACTTGCGATTGCACCGTGATTTGGGAAATCAGTTGCTGCTGACTCTGGTTTATGGAGTACTGGATGCCGACAGCAAAACTTTCCAATATTGCAACGCAGGCCACAACGCGCCTCTGCTGATAAAAGCATCAGGCAAATGGCGCGCGCTGAAAACCGGCGGCTTGTTGCTGGGCGTTTTCGACAAACAACAGTACAAGGCCGAAACGTTGAATCTGGAAAAAGGCGACCTGCTTTTCTTTTACACAGACGGTCTGGCCGAAGCGCACACTCCGCAACCAGATCGCATTGAATTCGGCGAAGGTCGCATCCTGGATTTTTTATTGAAACATCGTCACCTGAAAGCCACTGCGTTGATTGACACTCTGGTCACTCACATCAACGAATTCACCGCTGGCGCTCATCGTCACGATGACATGACTTTTGTGGCGCTGAGAGTTTTGTGAAGCAGTTTGGAAAAGCTTGCGCCTCTGTTATTTTCAAAGTCCGAATTTCTATAACATATTCTTCATCATCCGAAAGGCATACTAATGGAAGCAGTTACGTCCGTTGGCAATTCAGTGATAACTGGCTCAGTCGAAGCTCCTGTCTCTTCTCCGGCTTTAACGCCCGGTGAAAAGCTGGCGGCTTATTACGACCTGACCAAACCGCGCATCACTTTTCTGGTAGTTTTGTCGGCGTTGGCCGGATTCGGCATCGCGTCACCTTCACCAATCAACTGGCTCTTAT
>JAGNMH010000193.1 GCA_017991275.1 Acidobacteriota bacterium | reverse complement strand
AAGCTGACCGATGAAGAAAACGGCGTTTCGGCTTTTCGCTGGTCGCCCGACGGCAAGACGATGGCTTTCGTCACACGTGACACCGCCAAAGACAAAGCCGACCGTGAGAAAAAGAAGAAAGACAAATTCGACACCATCACCGTGGACGCCGATTTGCTCTATTCGCATCTGTGGACGATCAACACCGAATCCAAAGAAAAGAAACGCCTGACCGAAGGCGAGTTTTCCGCGTCGGCTCCGCAATGGTCGCCGGACGGAAAGCTGATCGCTTACACGTGGTCGAAAACTTCGTCGCAGGAAAGCGCCTGGACTGATATTTCCGAATTCACCAACAGCGAAGTTTACGTTGTCCCTTCGGCAGGAGGCGTCGCCCGCAAACTGACCACCAATCCCGGCCCCGATGGAAATCCGCAATGGTCGCCGGATGGAAAATGGATTGCCTTTACATCCAGCACGTCCAATTGGGCGGCAAAATCCAACGTGATGATTGTTTCTGCCGAAGCCGGCGAGCCGAAAAACTTGACGGCTGAATTCATCGAATCGGCTGGGGGCATCAATTGGTCGCCCGACGGCAAAACGATTTATTTCAGCAGCGGCGTTGGAATGTATTCGCACGTTTACTCAGTTCCGGTCGCTGGCGGCAAAGTCGCGCAAGTCACCAAAGGCAATCGCAACTTCGGCCAGTTCGATCTTTCCGCCGATGGAAAATTGATTGCTTACACACTTAACGACAGCCGAACTTCTGACGACATCTGGGTTGCGGGCTTGAATGGTGACGGCGCTCGCAAACTGACGACGGTCAATCCTCAAATCAAAGACTTCGCCATCGCCGACGCCGAAATCATCAAATGGAAAGGCCCGGACAATTTCGACATCGAAGGTTTGCTGTTGAAACCGCTAGGTTACGAAGCCGGAAAGAAGTATCCGCTGATTCTGCAAATTCACGGCGGGCCTTATGGCAAATTCGGCGACAGTTTCAATGCTCGCAATCAAATTTGGACAGCGAACGGTTACGCCGTGCTGATGCCAAATCCGCGTGGTTCAACGGGTTACGGCGAAAAGTTCACTCAAACCAACATTGGCGATTGGGGCGGCAAAGATTTCCAGGACATTATGGCTGGCGTGGACGCCGTCATTACCAAAGGCATTGCCGACGCCGACAAATGCGTGGTGATGGGCGGCAGTTACGGAGGCTTCATGACCTTCTGGACGGTGTCGCAAACCGACCGATTCAAAGCCGCCATCGGTCACGCAGCCATCAGCGACTGGTACAGCTTCCACGGCCAGAGCGACATTCCCGGTTTGATGGAATACGGATTCAAAGGCAAGCCGTGGGATGTGCCGGAAAATTATCGCCGCTGGTCGCCGATGACTTACGTGTCCAAAGTCAAAACTCCGTTGATGATTACTCACGGCGAACGCGACTTTCGCGTCAACATTCAACAGGGCGAACAGTATTACCGCTCGTTGAAAAAGCGCGGAGTCGAAACAGTCTTTTACCGTTACCCGCGCGAAGGCCACGGCATCCAGGAACCGAATCACATCATTGACCTGACCGCGCGTCAGTTGGAATGGTTTGACTCCCACCTGGGCATCAAGCGCGAAAAACCAGTCGAAGTTAAAGCCGCCAGCAGCGGCACAAAATAAAATCTTTCGGACAGGATTTTCAGGATTGGGAAACACACTCAAACGGCTTTTCCCGCCAAATCCTGTTAATCCTGTCCAGTTCTTCTTCCTACAACTTTATGAACTCAAACAATCTGAAACGTGAATTGCTGGCCGAATTTTTAGGCACATTCGTTTTGCTCGCCATCGGAGCCGCCGTCGTCGCTCAAGTCGTGTTGGGCAAGAAGCAAAACGGCGACTACCTTTCAATCAATCTGGCCTGGGGGTTTGCCGTGACAATGGGAATTTATGTCGCTGGCGGAGTTTCCGGCGCTCATCTGAATCCGGCTGTAACTCTGGCTCTGGCTGTTCGTCGCCAACTGGCCTGGGCCAAAGTCCTGCCGTATTTCGTGGCTCAAATTGCCGGAGCTTTTTGCGGAGCGGCAACGGCATTCTTTGTCTACCGCGAAGCTTTTTTCGCCTTTGATGGCGGCACTCGGCAAATGGACACTGCGGGAATTTTTGCAACTTACCCGCAACCTTATCTTTCAACTTCCGGCGCTCTGCTGGATCAAATAGTCGGCACGGCGATTTTACTGATGGTGATTTCGGCTATTGGCGACATTCGCAACAACGCGACCGGCAACGTCGGCCCAATTGTCGTAGGCTTTTTGGTCATGGCGATTGGCATGGCTTTTGGCTTGAACGCCGGGTACGCAATCAATCCGGCTCGTGATTTGGGGCCTCGGCTGTTCACGGCAATCGCGGGTTGGGGAGGCCAGGTTTTCACGGCGAATCACTATTACTTCTGGGTTCCGATTGTCGGCCCACTGATCGGCGGCCCGCTGGGCGCGCTGGTTTACGATTGGTTCATCGGCAAAAACTTCCCGCCTGAGAACGGCAATTGACCATTGCATATTGCCCATTAGCCATTAATCGTCAGGGTATTTTCTACCTGTCGGATAATGGTTAATGGGCAATGGCCAATTCATAATTGCCGCCGCACTTCAGCCATAAACTTCCCCACTCGTCGAACATCCACTTCGTTCTGCCACTTCCCTTCCCGTTTGAAATACGACCCAACGATGAAGCCGTCGGCTTTCGGCCAGAACTCGGCGATGTTTTTCTCGTCCACGCCTGAACCCAAAATCACCGGCAATCGGCAATGAGATTTGGCTTCTTCAACATCGGCCAGCTTCGGCGGATTGCCAGTTGCGCTGCCAGTGATAATGACGGCGTCACCACGCATGAATTCGACGGTTTCGGCCATGACGCCCAAGCTGATGTCGGCAGTGATGGCGTGCGAGGAATGTTTTTTCTTCACGTCAGCCCAAACCTGCACGCGGTCGGCTCCGATCATTTTGCGATAACGCAACAGTTTCGCCGCCGAGGATTCAATCAAGCCTTCATCCGCGACGTGCGCGAAGACGAAGCTTTCAGCGCGGACAAAATCCAGATTGGCAGCGTGAGCGACGGCCATCGCTTCGATGTTAGCCCCGGCCAGAATCTGAATGCCGACCGGCAATCGGCTTTCGGCTTTGACAGCTTGGCCGACCAAAGCCATTGCCGCGACGATTTCCGGGCCGACTTCGCCACGCAGATAAGGCACGTCGTGCATGTTTTCTATAGCAATCCCGTCAACTCCCGCGTCGCGGTAAGTTGCGGATTCGCGCACGGCTTGAGCGATGATTTCGGCGACGCTTTGACGATTGGCTGGAGTTCCCGGCAAGGCTCCGACGTGAATCATTCCAATTATCGGTTTTGGCGATGAAAAGAGTTTAGTCAGCATTCGATCATTCCTGAATCAGAAGTTTTTCCGCACCCCGCAAAGGTCTATAATCGTATCGTTCTGTGCGGGAGAAATGATGATTAGTTTAATTCGCCATCCAAAACGAAAAAAGGGACTTATGATCGCGGCAGGGTTGTCCGTCGTGGTTCATATTGCGTTGTGCGTTGCCGTTTATTACGCGCCTATCTTTGGTTTGGCAATGAAGCTGCGCGGGGTTGAATTTGTAGAAGAAGATTACGACCACGCCATCCTGATTGATTTCTCAAAAAAGCTGCAATACCCGTCCGGCTATCTGGGTTTCCGCCCTCCTGAAAAGGTCAAATCTTTGGATGAGATGGAAAAGGAAAAGGCTCGCCGCGCGAAACTTGAAGCCGCTCGCCGCCGCGAACAGGAGCGCCTGGAAAAAGAACGTCGCCAGCAAGAAGAAATTGCCAACCGCGAAGCCGAGGAAAAAGCAAAAGCCGACGCCTTGGCACAGGCTTCAACCGCGCCTGAAAAACCTGTCGAAAAACCGTCTGAAAAACCAGAAAGTTACGGAGCTTTCGGCAAAATCAATACTTCGCCAATCAAAGATCAAGTGCAGAGGCTTTACGATGCGAAGAAAGACGGCAAACTGACTTTGCCAGAAGGTCGGTTGAGAATTGGCGTGACCGGCACGGTCAAACCCGACGGCACGCTGGCCGATTACAAGATCACGACTTCATCCGGCATCAAGGAAATTGACGATGCAGCGCTGGCGATTCTGGCCGCCGTCAGCGAAAGCAAGGCCATGGGGCCGCTGCATCAACTGACTTCGCTGAGCATGCTTTTGGACATTGACCAGCAGGCTCAGTTGATTGTCACAGGCTTTACCGAAAACGAAGAAGACGCGCGCAACATTACCAATCTGGCCCAGGCCGCTCTGCTGATTGCACGACTGAAAAAATCCAGCGACGCAGGCGCAATGCTCATGCTCAACAACCTGAAAGTGCGCCGCGACGGTCAACGCATCCAGGCCACCATCAGCATGCCGCGCGAAAAAGCCACGGAATCACTGACCAAAACCATGGAAAAAGGTCAAGGCTGATTTTCTACAAACCATCAAGCAGCCACCTGTTGAGTCTTGGGTTTGGCAAAGGCTGGAGAATAAGTTTCTATCTTTTTTACAGCATCCGGGCCATAGATCTCTTCGCCACAGACGGGGCATTCCTGGTATTCCAAATCGGGAACCGTGTAAGGCTGTCCATTAAATTCCCTTTTCTGATCCTTTCTAACTGATCGAATCTTGTTGCTGCCACAAGTCGGACAAATCGTAATTTCCAGCATCGTCTTATCTCTCTTTCTCAAAGTGACCTCTTCGCAGAAATCAGGAAATAGAAAACTTCGGTGTTTCCCTCGCGCAGAAACTTGCCTTTCGTGTAGATAAACATTCCATCAAGGTTGGTGCTTTGAAGCACGTAAAGATATTCAGTGGCTTGGCTGCGATATGGACTGCGCGAACGGATTTTCTTGTAAATCACATGGGCATTGAGAATCGCTTCCTCAATATCCAACTCAGTCAATCCATCTGCTTCCATCTCCAGCAGAGCTTTCTTGCTGAATTTGGTGCGCCGTTGCAGGACTGCGCGTTTTATCCGAACCAATACATCACCACTATCTTTCGTACTTCGTCTCTCTTAATCAACTCGCCGCCAATTCTTCTTCCAATAACTGCCGCTCGTACAAATCTGCGTAAGCGCCATCCAGCCGCATCAGTTCTTCGTGAGTGCCGCGTTCGATGATGCGTCCGTGATCCAGCACGCAGATCAAGTCGGCGTCTTTCACCGTCGAAATTCTGTGCGACACGATCAGAGCCGTTCTGCCGCGCATGACTTCGCGCAGATGCGTCAGGATTTTCTCTTCAGTGTAAGTGTCAACCGCCGACAACGAATCGTCCAGAATCATAATCTTCGGACGACGAATGATTGCACGGGCAATTGCCGTTCTTTGTTTCTGCCCGCCGGAAAGCGTAATACCGCGTTCGCCCAAAATGGTTTCAAACTTCAGAGGAAACTCCCGAACATCATCGGCAAACCCGGCGACTTCAGCAGCCCATTCGACTTCGGAATCTTCTCTGCCGTTGACTCCGAATTTGATGTTTTCGGCCAGAGTTTCGCTGAACAGAAAAGTTTCCTGCGGCACATAGCCTATGTTTTCGCGCAAAGTCTTGAGCGGAATTTCGCGTATAGGTCGCCCGTCAATCAAAACCATTCCGGGTTCGGCGTCCAGCAATCGCGGAACCAGATTCATCAGCGTTGATTTGCCGGAACCCGTTCGTCCAATGAAGGCGACATTTTGCCCGGCTTCAATTTTCAGATTGATTCCTTCCAGCACGGCTGGCGAATCCGCCGAATACCTAAACGTCAAATTACAAAATTCAATTCCGCCATCAATCTCACTGTCACTCCACCTATCCGTTTTCTCGTCTCGGATTGCAGGTTCGACAGCCATGATTTCATGCATTCGTTTCAAACTGGCCGATCCGCGCTGAACCAGATTGGTTACGTAACCCATCGCTATCAACGGCCAAATCAATTGCTCCAGATACAGGTTGAAGGCGGCGAATTCGCCAATCGTCATTCGCCCCTGAGCCGTTTCTCGCCCGCCAACCAGAATGATTGCCGCAAACCCCAGGCCGATGAAAAACTGCATCAACGGGCGAAAAACCGCAGACAGTTTGACCAGGCTGATGTTGCGTTGAACATACTCTTCGTTCAGTCGGGCGAATTCACGCTTTTCGGATTCTTCCTGGGCGTAAGCGCGAATGACCCTGACACCCGTCAAATTTTCCTGAGCACGAGCCGTAATGTCGGAAAAGAACTCCTGAATCTTTTCAAAGCGGACGTGAATCTGGTGGCCGAAGTATTTCACAGTCAGCGAAACCAGCGGCATGGTCAGCAATAAAATCAGAGTCAGTTTCACGCTGATGCTAAACATCAGCGGCAAAATTATCAGCACACGAAACAAAGTTTGTTCGCTGTACATAATCGCCGGGCCGACAATCTGGCGAACCGCGCCCAGGTCGTTTGTCGCCCGCGCCATCAAATCGCCGGTTCGTTGTTGTTGGAAAAATGTCAGCGGCAATTTTTGCAGGTGAGCGTAAAAATCCTGTCGCAGGTCGTATTCGATGTAACGCGACATGTTGATCAGCGTGCGCCGCTGACAAAACAAAAAGACACCGCTGATGCTGCTGCTGCCAATGATGATTGCCACCGAACGCCACAGTTTTTCGTAACTCAGATCGCCGGACTTCAAACCGTCAATCGCCAGCCCGACGTATCTGGGCACAAAGACTCCGAAAGTTACCGACCCCAGAACAAAAATGGTTCCGACAATCAACTGCCCGCGATATTTTTTTAGGTAAAACACCAGCCAGGCCCGGCCAGTGGAAAATGTCATTTGATTGTTCAAGCTTCACGTCCTGAGTTTTGGTTTGCCGAATGCGACCTTAAAGATCTTGCGACCAGTCCTATGCCTCCGGCCAACAGCACCAACATCAAGATAGTGTTGAACAAACTGGTTTCGCGGAAGTAAATGTCCAGATTCGTTATGATGCCGGCAAAGATAATCACCGTTCCGGCAAAAGTCAGCAGCCAACCAATGATTGAGCGTCCGTTAAAAAACAGCATCCCTATGCCGATGATCAGCGGAACAAGCGATAACCCAAAGGCGTTGTATCCGCCCAATCGCCACGAACCGCTGGTCACAGATACCTGATTGGTCAACAGATACCCCCCGGCAATGGCCATTGCCAATCCGGCTAGAAATTCTCCCAACCCGCCGGGAGTCCCACCTGCATTACGAAGCCTCTGTTCATCCATCTCGCGTTCCTTTGGTTATAAATTGATGCTCAAACAAGCGATGCGGCATTCTACTTTTGACTACAACTCGTCACAACCTTGCTTAACCGACAGTTTGCCGCCAACCCATTAGTTTTGATAACTGTCTGAACTTTGGAACACCAGCAGCGTGATTACAACGCACTGCTGAATGCAATGCAGCAACCCCGCTTCTTATTTGCCAGCAAATTTTTCAGATTACTGATTATTTCGGAGACGTTTTCTCGCTTGTCAAAATATGGGGTGGTTATGGTAACCGGAACCTCGCGACAATTATTGAAAAAGTTCTCAACACTTCCCTGCCCCCAACGGTAGAGGGTTATGAAGCAAGCGAGAAGCAACCAGGAATCGGGCGAGTTTATGGAATGGAACAATGTGCTGATGGCTGACCAAATGCGATTTGATGATCGGACGGGAACTTATGCGCACGAAATCCGCCCAATGGATTCCCCAGTCGGTTCATTGATTGCGCGAGCGCAAAAGGGTGACCTGGCTTCTTTCGATCAGTTGATCACCATTCATCAGCAACGCGTCGTCGGCATAGCCTGGCGAATGCTGGGCAATCAGGATGATGCGTTGGACGCGGCGCAGGACACTTTCCTGCGCGTTTACAAACATATTGGCAAATTCGACCCCAAACAGGATTTTTCGGGCTGGCTATACCGAATTGCCGTCAACGTCTGTCACGACATAGCTCGCAAGCGTGGGCGCGGCAATCCGGTATCGCTGGACGCCGAACGTGAAGAAGGAAACTTCGCCGAACCTGTCAGTCCTCACAATACTGAAAGTTCAGCGATGTTCGCGCAGGAAGGAAGGATAATCGCCCGCGCTCTGAAAACTCTTTCGGAAAAGGAGCGCGCGGCGATTGTCCTGCGCGATATGGAAGGTTTGACGACCGAAGAAGTCGCCAAAATCTTAGGCTCAACCCCCACAACTGTCAGATCACAAATCAGTTCGGCGCGCGCAAAGATCAAAATCTTCCGCGAACGCTGGATCAGTACCGCGACCGGTAGGAAGCGGGTGCTTGCAGACAAGTGAGGCCCCAATTATGAGATGCGAACCTTTTGAACAACTGATACCTCTGTTCGTCGGCGGAGACCTGGAACCGCTTGAAGCCGATGAATTGCGCCAACACCTCAACACTTGCGCGCATTGCCGTCGGCTGAAAGAAGATTTCGAGGCCAGCCAAAACTGGCTGACCGGATTTACCGCGCCCGAATTTGATGAAGCGTCCTTTGCCAAAATGCGCGGCTCGGTAATTAGCCAGATCGAGCAACAGCAGAAA
>JAGNMH010000192.1 GCA_017991275.1 Acidobacteriota bacterium | reverse complement strand
ATTCTCAATACCAACCAAGGATTATTCCCGGTTAAAGGCAAGACGGTCACTGAACGTAGGTGGTCACAATGTTTGCCATCTCGCCTTCCACGCGCAAGATTCCCTTTGCGCATTGACAGCAAAGAGGCGAAAATTTCGTACCCAATCTTTAACTGCCAACGTCAAAGAGAGGGAAGATTTCTGAAAAACCTGCCAACTTGTTAGAGACTAAAACTGAGGTTCGAATTGTCATGAAAATTATCTGGAGCCGTGAACTGGCGAAAAAGCCCCGCTTCTGGAAACTGACGCTTGCGTTACTTGCCTGCGTCTTCGCCTTCAGCGTGGTCGGAACGCGATCTGTTTATTTTGCCGGAAACGCACGGGCAGCCAGCGAAGCCGCAAATGCACAAGCCGCACAAGCGACTTTCAAACAGTATTGTCTGCAATGCCACACCGGAACGAACGCAAAAGCGGGCGTGAATCTTGCTCGATTGATCGAACAGACTTCGGTTGGCGAAACTTTTCAGCAATGGGAAAAAGTCGCGGCGGCGTTGGAACAAAAAACCATGCCTCCGAAAGCCATGCCTCAACCCAGCGACGAAGAGCGCGTTCAAACCGTCGCCTGGATTCGCGCGACGCTCAACGATTACGCCAAAAAACATGACGGCGATCCGGGACAGGTCACAGTCAGACGGTTGACCAGCGGAGAATATGCATACGCAATCAAAGACCTGACTGGCTTCGATTTGAATGTCGGCATTGATTCATCCAGCGATTCGGTCGGCGGCGAAGGCTTCACCAATTTTGGCGACGTGCAATTTATGCAGGACGCCAATCTGGAACGTTACCTGAGCGCGGCCAAACTGGTTGCAGATCATGCCGTCATCGGTTCAGGGCCTCTGGAGTTTTATTCCGATCCTGGCAAAACGGGCTTTGAACTTTCGGCTGTTGCCAGGATCAAGGAGATATACGCCGACAACGGCATTCGCACAGTTTCCGGCGAAGGCGGTCGCCCGTTCGGTCTGGAAAAATACGGCAAGGCTCTTTACGCCGCGTGGAATTACAAACATCGGGCGGCTCTGGGTGAAGCAAATGTGACGCTGAAAGATTTGGCCGCGCGCGAAGGCATTCCGCCCCGCTTTGCCGAACACATCTGGCAGGTGATGAACAAAACCACGCTGGGTTATCCGACTTCGGAAATTGTCGCCCGTTGGCGCAAACTGCCTGAACCTGATTCATCAAAAAATGCCAAAGCCGTTCGCGCTGGCTGCGAAGACATACAAAAGTTTATGGTCACCTGGCCAAGCTGGCTCTTCGCTCGCGGAGACGTGGCGGCAGGCGGAGCCGGTGACGAAAGCCCGCTGGAATTCAGCGACCGCACGCTAAACGTGAAATCTCCGCATCGGTTCACTTATGTCAGAGGCGGCGGACGACCAGGAGCAACGACTTCCGGGCCAGCAAAAATCTATTTCAACGTCGCTCCGGTGAATCCGGCGACGGGCGAAAAGCCTGTCATCATCTGGCGCAACCTGACCATAGGTTTCCGCCCGATTGTGCCTCGCAACCAACCAGTCAAAGCCGGAGAATCCGTTGTAGTTCTGGCGGCGGACGCCGAAGCAGCCGCCAATTTACGCCGTGGCATTTTGCCTCCCGGACAGCGGCATACGCTGAAATCGTTGATCACGCCGGAAATGGCCAGACAACTGAACTTCGGCAAAAGCCCTGACGGCACGGCAATCGGAGCGGACGATTTTGCTTCGGAAGGTTCTGTGATGTTTGAAGTCCCAATGCCCGAAGGCGCCCCGATGCTGCTGAACATGGAGGTTCAAGCCGAACTCGGCGGCAATCGCGATCAAGTCGTTCGCATCGTGATTTCCGACCGCGCCGATGGCGGGACAAGAGGCCAGCCGACACGCGCTTTGGTGGGCAACATGAGCAGCGCAGGTTACAAAGCTTTTCGCGCTGGAGTAACGGAATACGCCACGCTGTTGCCGCCGAACACTCACGGCGAACCCACACCGGCGGACAAAGACCCTGTGCCCGATCCTTTCGACAACACTTACAACGTCCCCGAACACGACGAATTCGTACAGAAGATCAAATACATCCGCGATGACCGTTTCGTGGTTGAAAACATGCTCGATGTCGCCACTCGAACACGACTCAATCACGCCTGGAACGATCTGTACGCTTCGTTTGAATACCACGACAATTATCTGCGACTGCTGGCCAAACACTTCAAATACGATCTGAAAGACAAAGGCATCGCGCAAATGGACAAGGCGGCGATCGAAGCCCTGCCCGTCGAGATGCGTAAGTTCGTCAATCCTCTGCGCCACGAATTCGACGCGGTCAACGCGGCTCAAGCGGCGGCGCGTCCCGGCCACATCAAAGATTGCCTGGAATTCGCCAGCCGAGCGTGGCGGCGTCCGCTGACTGAAAAAGAAAAACTCGGACTGCGGGCTTTCTACGACAAAACCTTTGCTGTCGAACCTGACCATCGCAAAGCGGTTCGATCCTTAATCGCGCGCATTCTGGTTGCCCCGCAGTTTCTTTATCGAGTCGAACAAGGGCTTGGGCAGGTAGCTCCGCCTTCAGGCGGAATGGGCGTGGCAAGCGAGACCTTCCGCCTAAAGGCGGGACTACAAACTTTTCCGTTGACGAATTGGGAAATGGCCAGCCGGTTGAGCTTCTTTTTGTGGGCTTCGATTCCCGACAACGAATTGCGCCGAGCGGCAACGGCAGGCGAATTGACCGACTCCGCCGGAATAGAACGGCAAGTGAAACGAATGGTCGCCGATCCGAAAGCGCGGCGACTGGCGACGGAGTTCTTCGGTCAATGGCTGGGCTTTTATCACTTCGACCAATTCAAAGGCGTAGACACTTCACGGTTTACTGAATTCACAGACGATGTGAAAGAGGCCATGTACGACGAAGCCGTTTCTTTCTTTGAGCACATCATCAGGAAAAATCGCCCAGTCAGCGAGATGCTTTTTGCCGACTACACTTTCCTGAACAAAGACCTGGCTCAGTTTTACGGCGTTAAGACCGATATAAAAGCCACAGATCAAGCCGAATTGGTTGAAGGCGCAAACTCATTCAACCGCGGCGGCTTGCTGAGATTGGGAGCAATTCTAACGGCGACTTCTGCTCCGCTGCGAACCAGCCCGGTCAAACGCGGCGACTGGATTTTGCGCCGCATTCTGGGAACTCCCACGCCGCCGCCGCCTGCCGATGCCGGTTCCCTGCCCCCTGACGACAAAATGTTCGGAGGCCTGTCGCTGAAAGCCAAACTGGAACAACACAAACGCAGCGTTACCTGCGCCAATTGTCATCTGCGCATTGACCCGCTGGGCTTTTCGCTGGAACATTACGATTCCACAGGACGCTGGCGCGACAAATACTCCGACGGAAACCTGATCGAAGATTCCGCCGCGCTGGCCGACAAAACCGAAATTGCCGGAATTGACGGATTGCTGAAATACTTGCGAGCAAAAGAACCGCAGGTTCGCAAAACGCTTTCATACAAATTGACCGGTTACGCGCTGGGACGGACTGTGCTGGCTTCGGATCAGTTGCTAATCGAACGGATGGTGAACGCAGGCGGCAATGCAACCTTCGCTCAACTGGCAACAGAGATTGCCACCAGCAAACAGTTCCGCAATCGGAGTGGACGCGAAGAAAGTCCGGCAACGACGAAAAGCGCGGTAAATACCGCAATGAAGTAGAATCGCAGGACGAGGTTTTAAGCGTATGGAAATTACAATAAATTTGCCGGAAAGAGTTCTGGCTAATCTGTCGGTTATCGCGGGAAGATCACGCCGTCGCATTGATGAGGTGATTGTTGAAGGGATCAAGCATGAATTTACGGTTAATGCCGAGGACTTGGCCAAACAAATTTCAGCCTGTTCGGACCAGGAAGCTTTGGAACTTGCCGACATTCAAATGCCTGCAGAGCAGGATGCCCGGTTGAGCGATTTGCTTCGGAAACAAAACGAAGAAACTTTGACGGCCAACGAGCAAAAAGAAATGTGGAAGTTGATGGAGACGAACCGGTTGACTACGTTGAAAAAGGCGTTCGCTTTACGCGAAATTTCCCGGCGCGGTTTGAATGAGCAAAATTAGCCAAGAGTTGGATGAAAGGATTCGTCATCGGGCGAAAAATCGTTGTGGATATTGCTTCAATCCGCAAGAACTGATTCCCTACAAACTTGAGATTGAACATATTCATCCGAAAGGCTTGGGCGGTGCCACGGTAGAAGAAAATCTATGGTTGGCATGCCGTGAATGTAACGCTCATAAAGCCAGAAAGATCGAAGGTATTGACAGTTTGACTGAAAAGACCGTGAAGCTTTTCGATCCACGCAGATAAGACTGGCACGAACATTTTGAATTCAGCCAGGATCAAACAGAGATCATTGGCAAAACTGCTTGCGGACGCGCGACAGTCGAAAGTTTGCAAATGAACAACTTTTACCAAAAAACGGCGCGCTCGGCATGGGCTGAAACAGGAAGATTTCCTCCGAAAGATTGAGGTCAGAAGAGAAACCATGAATAACTCAATTCACAAATCACGTCGTCATTTTTTGCGAGGTGCAGGCGTTGCGCTCACTTTGCCCTGGCTGGAGTCGTTGCCGCTGTTTGCTCAGGACGGCAAAGTCATGAACAAACCGCCGGTTCGTTTTGCTCACCTTTTCTTTTCGAACGGCATCAAGCCCTCAAATTGGTGGGCCAAAGGCAGCGGCGCGACCATGGAGTTCGGCCCTGCCGCCGAACCGCTGGCACAAATCCGCGAAGATTTGGTGTTCCTGAGCGGGCTTTATCATCCGAAGGCGTTTGTTTCGACCAGTCCGCATCTTGGCAGAATGAACCTGTTGTCGGGCGCTCAGGTCAGTCTGGACCCGAACGAAATCCGCGTCGGAACTTCGTTCGATCAAATACTGGCCGCGCGCATTGGGAACCAAACCGCCGTGCCCAGCCTGGTTTTGGGCATCGAACCGAACGAGTTGCGATTGGAAGACGGGCTTTCGATGATTTATGGCTCGAACATTTCGTGGGTTTCGCCCAGCAAACCGGCGACGAAAGAGATTTACCCTTCGCGCACTTTCGACCAACTGGTCGGCGACCCCAAAGGCCGCCAGCTTGATCGCAGCATTCTGGACGCCGTTTTGGCCGAAGCACATTCGATCAAACCGAAGGTCAGCACCAACGACCGCAAGAAGCTGGACGAATATCTGGAATCCATACGCGACATTGAAAAACGCATTGACCACGCGGCGAAGGAAGAACGGCTTGAAGGCTGGAAACCGACTTTGAAGCAGCCGAACATGACTCGCCCCGGCGAACAGGTTCCGCAAAATGTGCCGGATCACATGAAGCTGATGATGGATTTGATCGTGCTGGCTTTTCAGATGGACAAGACGCGGCTGGCCACATTGATGCTGAACAACGATCTGTCACAGATGAATTTCAAGTTTATCGAGGGCGTGCGCGGCGCGTTGCATCTGGATTTGACTCACAACGGCAAAGCTCCCGAATTGGAAGCGATGTACTTGAAAACCAATCAATTCCACGTTCAGCAATTCACCTATCTGGTCGAACGGCTGAAAGCGATTGACGAAGGCGGAACCTCGCTGCTGGATAATTCCGTGCTCATGTTCGCGTCCAGCCTGTATGACGGCAACGCCCACGGAGCAGATCAACTGCCAATCGTACTGGCCGGCAAAGCCGGTGGCGCACTGAAAACCGGTCGCATTCTGGATTACCTGGACAAAGGCAACGACAATCGCCAAGCCTGTAGCCTGTTCCTTTCGCTGATGGATTTGATGGGTGTACGGCTTGATCGTTTCGGCGACACAGATAAACGGCTGGCCGGATTTTGTGATTCCGCAGCATAGTTTCGCTACGGTTTCAGCCAGCGAATAAACCAATCCAGCGCCAACTGCTTTGCTTCGGGCGTCACCGCGTGGCCGGTTTTAGGTTGTAGGTGCAGCACAAACTTTTCCGAAGCTTTGGCTTTTGCATACGCCGCTCGCGCAGCGTCAGCGCACTCTTCGACGCCAGCGAGCGGCGTTCGCGCATCTGAATCTCCGTTGATGACCAGCAGCGGACGCGGCGCAATCAGCGGCAACATCTGTGGCCCGTCAAACTCTCCGTAAATTCCCGGCACAACTCGATCATAAAACTTACGCAGAAAGGCGGCGTTGACCGGCTCGCCCGATTCTTTGGCCGCGGCATCCAGCGCAGCCTGAAAAGTTCCGGCGCGAGATTGCCAGGCATCGTGGTCAAGCGCGTAACGGAAACTTTGCACGCCAATGCACGGCACTGCTACGGCAATGCGTTCATCAATTGCGGCAGCCATATAAGCTTCCATCCCGCCTTTTGAAAAACCTATGACGCCGATCCGCGCAGCATCCACGTCAGGGCGCGTAGCCAGATAATCCAGCAAACGCATCACATCCCAGACGGTGTCGTACAAAAACGGTTTGCCCTGGCCGGTGCGCCAGGTTTGCAGCATCGCGTCAACGTATTCTTTGGAGCCTTTGCCCGTCAGAGTGCGCGCACCGTGAAAGCGCCCGTCAATCGCTACAGCAACGAAGCCTTTTGCAGCAAGTTCATTCAGCAACGGCAACTGACCTTCTTTGTTTCCGCCCGTTCCGTGCAGAGCGATGACGACGGGGCGGCGAACTTGTTCAGCAGCAGCCGTTTTCACCAGCAAGCCCGGCACGCGTTCATTGGCTTCAGTGGCAAAGGAAAAAGTTTCGCGCATCAATCCTTTTGAGCCTTTTGAGCCATTTGGGCCGTTTGCGACGACAACAGGGGAAGTTTGCGCAGCCAGCGGCACTCGCGGGCGTTCCAGCAGTTTGCGAAATGCCTGGCGCGAATCGCTCCGGGCGCTTTCAGGTTTTGAGGCGACATTCATGGCTCTGAACTCAACGGCGGAATCTTTCATCGTCAGCTTGCGAAAATTCCGTATGCGATGAAATGTCAGGTAATTGGCGTCGTGCTGGTTGTGCGCTCCATCGGCGGAGTCATCGAACGCGGTGCGCACTGCCGCAATCAGATCATTGCCTTCAAATAGCCAGTCAACGTATTGAAACCCGTGCTTTGCCGTGTCCGGGTGATAAAGCAGGATCGTGCGAACTTCCCAGTTGCGAAGGTCTGTCGAACGAATCAGCGCCAACGTGTTGCGAGTTCGCGCCGGTTCCTGACGACGATGTTGAGGCGGAACATAATTGGCCAGCGCCCAGTAAGCTTTGCTCCTGGCATCCCAGCGGATGGTGAATTTCTTGCTGCCGCCCGGGAAGTCCACAAAATCCCTTTGCGGATCGAAGCTCGCCTGTTTGCCGTCGTCGCTGATACGGACTATGGCGGCTTTTTCGCCGTCGTCCTGCTTGATGTCCACGCGCAAAATGTTGACGATCTTGCCTTCGGGAGTGACGACCGCGTTGCCTTCCAGCCAGGCGTTGAACTTGCCGCCCAGCCATGCCGGATTCCGGGCCAGCCGGTTGCTGGCCGTCCAACTGGACGCCTTCAACAAGTCAGCGTCAACCGACGCCGACATCATAAAAGCGTTGAACCGTTCGCCCCACTTTGTGCCGTTCATTGCATCTTCCATCGCGCGCCAGATTCGCCCGTTGTGAATGACGACGGGTTGCGGCGAACAATGATATTCGCCATTGCCAAACAACAGCCCGGAGCTTTCATCCTTCGGCTCAGTCCAGGTCACGCCGCCGTCGGTCGAGCGGCGAATCACCGTGAATCCGTATTCCTTGGTCGTCCCCACCAAATAAAGCACGCCTTTGTGAACAAACAAAGTTGACCACCATTGGCCGTCCAGATCGGCGCGCTTTGTCCACGTTCGACCTTTATCCCTGGAACCGAAAACTGACATTTTGCTGTAGGTGCTGCCGGGGCCGAAAAAATCATGCGATGCGACGTATTCGCCGTTCGGCAAAACCGCAATGCTGGGCGAGCCAATGTATTGCCGCGACGAAGCCGGGCTGTAATCAATTATGACGCCGGGAACGCCGGCAGTTTTACCGACAGCAGGCGCGTTGACCGGGCGCACAACAGCCGTTACGGCAAAATGATCCGACGGCGTGCGCCCTTCGCGCTGAGTGCGATCAATCGTCGCCGTCATCACTTGCCATTCAGCAGAAACTCCGATCCAGTCAATGCGCGGCCCTTTGACTTCGCCTGCCTTGAAGCTGGAAAAGCTGCCTTCGTCTTCTTTGCGAATTGGGTGAATAACTCGGTAAGTGTCGCGTAACGGGGACGACTGATTGCCGTCAACTCCGAAAAAAGCGCGGTAAGGCGGGCTGTCTTCTCCGCCGTTGAAATCTCCTGTGACGATGACCCGGCATTGAGCGGCAAATTCAGTCGCGCGACGGCGCAGCAGTCTGGCGGATTCCAGCCTTGCCTGTTCGCCTCTGTGATCGAAATGAGTGTTGAAAAAAACCAGAGGTTTGGCTTTAGGCTGACGCCGATCGCGCAACTTGACCCAGGTCGCCATGCGAGTCAGCGCCGTGTCCCAACTCTTGCTCCCAGGTTTATCGGGCGTTTCGC
>JAGNMH010000191.1 GCA_017991275.1 Acidobacteriota bacterium | reverse complement strand
ATCAAAAGTGTTTCTCCAGTGAAATTTTATAGCGTGGCGGAGTGTACGAAGCCAGTCTGGGGCTGTCAATTTTGCTTTTTTTGAAATTTTGCAATAACTCATTGACGCGATGAAAAGGCGAAATTACACTCCGCCGCGTCCTCAGAAAACAGCCAATAATTTTCTAGTGGGATCAAAACAGTAACTTGAAAACGAGTCTAAGTTGACGAGTTGATTCAGCAATAAGCGGAAGATGAAGCCGTTTTCCGCACACTCTTTCCAATAACAACTCAGCAAAACATCTTGCCGAAGGAGGTTTTATGGCGAGAGAGGTCTGGCTTTGGTTCTCTGCAAACGTGTCTGCCGAACAACGGCAAACCATTCTGACTGATTTGGCCAGGGCGGGCGTAACGTCGTCAGGTGACGATGATTACGAAACAGAAAACTCCGGGATAGTATTTTTCACCGAACTTACGGCGGAATTGTGCGTGCTGCTGGGCGAAACCAGCCGACGAGGCCTGGCGCGCGTTTTAGCCGTAGCTTTGACTCCGGCGGCGCTGGCAAAAGGCGGAACCTGGGCCTTGTTGAAAGCGGGCGCTTCGGATGTCTTTGCCTGGGATCATTCGACTGAACCGGCGCGCGAAATCTCCGCGCGATTTGAGCGATGGCAGGAAGTTGACCGGATAGTTCAGTCGGCGTTGGTGCAGGAAAATCTGGTTGGACAAAGCCACGCCTGGGTTCGCGTGCTGCGCCAGATTGTCGAAGTCGCCAGATTTACCGATGCGTCGGTTTTGATTACAGGAGAAAGCGGAACAGGCAAAGAATTGATCGCCCGGCTGATTCACACGCTGGACACAAGAAAGAACAAAGGCGAACTGGTGGTTTCGGATTGCACCACGATTGTTCCTGAACTGTCTGGCAGCGAATTTTTTGGCCACGAACGCGGAGCCTTCACCGGAGCGGTTGCGGCGCGCGACGGGGCTTTTGCTTTGGCAGATAAAGGCACGCTGTTTTTGGACGAAGTCGGCGAATTGCCAGCCACTTTGCAGGCCGAGTTGTTGCGTGTGGTTCAAGAAAGAGCTTTCAAGCGCGTCGGCAGCAACAACTGGCAGAAAACCGATTTCCGATTGGTCTGCGCCACCAATCGAAACTTAATTGCGGAACAGGCCGCCGCCAGATTTCGCCGCGATTTGTATTACCGCATCGCCGCCTGCACCTGCCATTTGCCGCCGCTTAGCGAACGCCGCGAAGACATTTTGCCGCTGACTCGTCATTTCATTGAAAGCCAGCGCCCTGACACGCCAATCAAGCTAGATGACGCCGTGCGCGATTACCTGCTGGCGCGCGAATACCCAGGCAACGTCCGCGATTTGAAGCAACTAGTCACGCGCATGCTGCTACGCCACGTCGGCCCCGGCCCGATCACCGTCGGCGACATTCCAGAAGACGAACGTCCGGCGGATGATTTTGAAATCGCCGACTGGCGAGGCAATGGTTTTGACCACTCCATTCAACTGGCATTGCAACAGGGGATGGGTTTGAAGGAAATTGGCCGCGCCGCGGAAGACGCCGCCGAGCGCATCGCGCTGGATGAAGCCGAAGGAAATCTGCAACGCGCGGCGGCCAAACTGGGCGTCACCGACAGAGCTTTACAGATGCGCCGCGTCGCCAGAAAACAAAACGGCCATCAAACAACGGTGCGGTACGAGGAGCGGTAGCGACTTGGTTCTTGTTCGAGATTGCGCTTAACAAGCCAACCAGGTCGCTACCGCTCGCTGTACAGCATAGCCTCACCGCACAAGCCATGGATCGCCTCGCTCGCTTTGAACCGACGAAGCATTCACCGCCAACACGGTTAGACTCGTTCGTTTGCGCACGCGAGAAATCAAACGCAGAAAATTTCCGCCCAGAACCAATTGCTCATCCGACGGCGATAATTCCAATGCTCGAACCTTCGCCAACTCCACGCCCGGATGCAGCCACGGCCCATCCGAACCGAACAGGATTTTCCTTGCGCTTGCACGCTTCACAGCTTGTTCCAGCAGATCGAAACGTCGCACGCCAGCAGTGTCCGCGTAAATGTTCGGATGCCGCGCCAGCGGATCAATCAACGCCAGTTGCGCTTTCCAGTCGTCCGCAAAACTGCCCAGATGCGGAATGATGAAGTTCACGTCGGGATATTCCTGCGCCAGCAATTCGCAGACTGAAACTTCGCCTGTCACGTCGTACAACACCGGCAGGTTGAATGCGCGCGCCGCTTCGCAAATTTCACGAGTGATGCGCGCGTCGTGGCGATGAACCTTGATGCCGCAAAAGCCGAAGCGAGTAACGGCTTCGCCGACCATCGCCGCCACACGCCCTCGATCACGTTCGGCATGCACGAAGGCAAAGCCGTAAAAGCGATCTGGCCTACTGGCTACGATGCGCGCGACTTCGCGGTTGGCTTTGGCGTAATCGGAGTGAAACGCGGCCAGCAAAACCGTCCGCCGGATTCCGACTTTCGCCGCCCGCCGCATGTATTGCCCGAGCGGCGCAGCCGTATCCCAAGGGCCAGTCAATCCGTCGCCTGTTCCCGCATGGCAATGGCAATCAACGATCATCGGTCACCTCGACAGATCGCTTAAAAAGCCAGCAGCGTTCCCCAGGTCTGCGGCCCGGTAATGCCGTCTACAGTAAGTCCAAAGGTTCTTTGGAAAGTGAGCACGGCCTGGTTAGTCTTTGGACCAAAAATGCCATCTACTTTGAGCGGAGCCAGGCCAATGCCGGGGACAGTGCGCATCCAATTGTTAATACGTGTTTGCATCTCCATCACAGCCTGTCCACGCGCTCCTTGACGCAAAGTAATCCGCAAACGTCCATCTGGGCCAGTGCGCATCCAATTTCGTACCTGCTCCCATAATTCGGTCGTAAGCCTTACTCCTCGATTGGAATCGCATTGCGGTCTTCCGCTGGCATCCAGGCGCGGCCCGGTGTGGATTGCCACCAGATTCAATTTGGATTGATTGCGAACCCAGATTGGACTGCCGCTTTGTCCGCCGAACGTATCGGCGGTGTAAAGCAGTAAACGTGGCGTAGCCGCAGGAGCAGCCTGAGTGATTTGTCCCAGAGCCTGCCATTGTGTCGTTGCATGCGATGAAACCGGATTACAACCGGTTGGCCCATTGATCGGCACACAACCACCTCGCTTCAATTGCTGAGTCCCGCATTTGTCACCCGGATAACCGGAGATTGAAGCAGTGTTGCCCGTTAAACTTTGAGGGGACGAAATTAGAATTTGGGTGCCTTCACCCCAACTCGCACTGCTCCAAAATCCCAATGGGCGACCGCCAAGTGCAGCTTGTTTCAGCGCAGAGATCGGTTTCGGCAAGGTAACCAGCCCAAAGTCGAATTGCGGATCAAACTGCCTGCCCCATTGATCGGGCAGAAAATCCCATTTGGCGGCGTTGAAAGAGCCAAAAGGCGCGCGCGTTCCGTTCATTCCCGGCGTCGCAGTAATGGACCTGACCGAACCAAGCCTGTTATGTTTTAAGTTGTGGCCGCACGTCAAAATATGGCGCGCGCTAATCAAAGTGCCAGTACCGCGTGCAATGGCGGTGGGGAAACGCAGCTCAAACGCACAAATCCAGCGAAAAGGCGATCTTGCAGTGTTTGTCACCAACGCACGTTGATCCGCCCCGATAATTTCTCCTTCCCTGTCCCAGGATTGCTCACCGGCAATTTCCGACTGCACCCGGCGAACGTATCCAAAAGTCGGATCCTCAACCAACTCACCTGTCTCACTGTGCCATTCTGATTGGACTGGCCGCACCCAACCAAAAGTCGCATCTGGCATCAACTGGGCTTCTTCGTTCAGGAAAGATTCGGAACCAAAAGTTTCTGTTTCAAACGTAAAATAGTTGTTCATTGACATACCTCCGTCTATGTCACGTCTCTATTTAGTGACGGGTTGGATGGTTATTGATGGGGTTGAAGACTTACTTGAGCGATAAAAGTTGTCCCTGCCACACGATTAACGTTTAGTGGCTATCTGCTGCATACGTCCCAACACCTGCTTGCCTGCCATTGACAGGGCGGCGGTCTGAAGGTTTTCGCCCCTGGCGATGCGTTGGGCGAAGTTGAGAGCGTCTGCGGCATAAGGCGATGGCGGAAGCATGCGTCCGGCAGCCTTGAATGCTGCTTGTTGCAGATTTTTACCTTGCGCCAGCGCGACTGCGGCATCGAAAGCCGCCTTTGCAGCAGGGCCGCCGGGAAGCCGTTCTCTGGCGGCAGCCAGCGCGGATTCGGCCAGGCTTTTTCCTTTCAGCATATTCACTCCAACGTCAAATGCGGTTTGAGCCAGAGCGCCTCCGGGCAATGCGCCACGCGCTCCCGCAATCAATGCGTCCGTGATCGGGCGTCCGTTGGCCAGAGCGTTGGCTGCTCCCAGCGCGGCTCCGATTCCTGTGCCAATGCCTGGGATGAAAGGGGCAACCATCTCGGCAAAACGCATGCGTTCGCGGACATCGCTGATGCCTGCCTGTCCGGCCCGTCTGGCGGCTTGCCAGATATTTTGCCCACGCGCTACGCCCATCCCGGTGTCAATCAGGAATCGCGTGCCAACATCGGGAGTGAGCGAGCGCGTAGCGCCGCGCCAAACGTTTTGGCCTTTTGCTGCGGCTCCCAAACCGCCCAACGCCGCTCTGGTGGCAAGCCCCCACGGAGTCACCGGCGCAAATCGCGCAGCCGCGTCCGTGATTTGCGACAGCGGCACGAACTTGTTGACGGCTTTTGCCGCATTGCCAATTCCCCTTGTCGCATGGCCGACAGTTCTGGTAGCCGTTCGCGCCAGACTGTGTATTGGACGAGGCACAGCCTTGCTGACCGCTTTAGCCACGCCAGAAACTGCTTTTTTTAGTCCACCTAAAAAAGCTTCTTCACCATCCCCGATCTGATACAACAGCGACTCGTCGGAGAAGGGGGATTCATAGAACGTTTGAGGCATTTCACCGGTAGCCTTGTTTGGCTGAAGCTGTCCCCACCTGCGCCATTCTTCGGGAATTGGCTTTCCGCTGCCGACGCGGAAGCCTGGGCCTCCGTCTTTCAAGCCAAGGTTTTCAATCGCCCATTGGCCTACGTGATACCAAACATCAGGGCCGGGATCGTTTTCGCGCTGACCGCTGGATTGGCGATGCGCCAAAACGTGAGTCAGCTTCATCGTGCTTATCAAGTGCCGGATCAGCGATCGCCCGGCGTTGATCTGTTCCTGGGTCAACCGGTGGCAGCCGAACTTTTGCGCTTGCCAGCATTTGCCTTTGGTATTGGGGAAATTGCCAACGAATTCGACCGCGACACTTCCAGTGTTGAATCCGTTCGACGACCACAGGTAAGCCGATAAAGGATGAAGCTGAATGATTTTGCCGTTCGGCGTAATCACGAAGTGAACCGGAATACGGTCGTATTTCGTCGTGTCGTTGCCTCGGCTGAACGCGGTTTGGTGCAAAACCAGCGCGTAAACCTTGCTCATGTCGCGTGGCTTGCCTTTGCGGTTTTCTTTCAGACCGAATGCCGTGCGGTCTTCTATTTGTGCGGTGGCCAGAGCGGGAAAGATCGAAGACAACCAAGGGATTTCCTGATCCGTTTGATCTGGCTGATCTCCTTGATCTGGCTGATTTGTGTGACCGGCCTGACCCATCTGATTACGTGTTGCCGCGATCAAAGCTTGCTGTGTGTCAGGTCCAACAACGCCCGTGACTGGCAGCTTTTCTCTTTGTTGAAAGCTGCGAATAGCTCCGCGCGTGTCTGCGTCCATCACGCCGTTCGTTTGCAGGTTCAGCTTAAGGATCTGATTCAAAGAGGTTTGCACCCAGCGGATATATTCGCTACCTTCGCTGGGGGAATCACTTTCAGGCGGGGGCGATGGCATTCCCGAAGGCGCTGAATCCTTGCCAGGCTTTTGCCCGGTCGGTTCTTTGCCCGGTTCGACGAACAAACCCGGAAACACAGCAATCGGCGACAAACCGCCTCGGCCAAAAGCCGGAAATTTGATCCGGGGACGTGGGCGTTTTTTCCGTTTGCCGCCAAAACGGCTACCGGCTCGGCCTGCGAAAGACGATCCGCGAATGGCAGATCGTCTTGATCTGCCGACTTCCTCTTCGTCTTCATCTTCATAGAAAAAAGGCTGTTCGTCGTAAGCTTCAAGATCAAATCGTGTACTCATCTTGCCCTCACTTTTCTGAAACCGGATATTGTTTGGTGTGATGGCTGTGCGTGACTCAACTCCAAATCCAGCCGCAGCCGGGCTATGCCAAGATAGCGGCTGCGGCTGGCAGGAGTTACCTTTTCCGTTTATTCATTGGCAGGTTTCAGCGCGCGCCGACGTGCGGTAGGCAGAGCCGAGAAGCTGACAGACCCAGCGCCCAAAGCTCCGCCCGTCGAGCCTGATGGCAGGGAACCTTGTGAGCCTTGAGCCGCCAAACGGTCTCGCAACAGAATTGCAGGTTGCACATATCGAACTGTCGCGCGTCTGGTGTCAACGATCTCTTCGGAAAGATCAACGCCGGTGGCCGACAGATAGGCATGAATGTAACCTTGAATTTCAGGTCTCCAATACCGCGCCCAGGTCTTGGCTTCCTCCTGATCTTTGATGCCGACCCAATCTCCGTACCTGACCGTCAGCAGAAGTTGTTCGCCGTAAACGGCCAAATGGCGGAAGTGCGTGATTGAAGTGTCCGTCCAGCCTTGCAGCTTCTTCATCGTGTCAACCTGTCCCATCCAACGTTCGTCGTATGGAACCATGGCGCGCCCACGCAGAAACTCGCGCATTTCAGGGCGGGCGATCAGCCATTGAGTCATCAGCATCTCTGCGCGCGAAGTCCACGGCAGGTCGCCGAACTGGTTATGCGCGCCTTCGGCCAGCAGCAAGTGAACTTCTCGCAACGAATTAAGCAGCGGGAAGCCGTCGGCGATGATATTCGTGTCAGCGTCTTCGCGGTAAAATTGCGCCGTTCGATAAAGCAGGTTGTGGAAGGCTTCGATGAATTTCGAGCGGCTGTCAGCGGAGCGCAGCTCAGGCACTGCTTTGCCGATGATTTTCAATCCGTAATGGTGATCATACTCGTATGCTCTGCGCTGGACAGTCAGACGATTGTATTCGTCTTGAATGTATCCCCACATCAAGTTGTTCAACGGTCGCAGAGGGTCGAGTTCCAGATTGGCCAGCGGGTCGCGGTCTGCCGGGCCGCGGCGGTTCTGGAATCGCATGCAGATGGCGTTCATCGTCTGCACCAACATTCCTTCTTCGTGCCAGTAAGACCAGATCAATTCCAGCAGGCTGGGGCAGGTGAAACGATGTTGAAGCAGTCCTTCGCAGAACGGCGATCTCTGTGTCTGGTCATCGTCCCCCAGCAAAGCATTGACGATTCTTTGCAGGTACGGAAGCGGCAACAGATGAGTCCCGGATTTTCCCAGAAAGGCCTCCAGTTCGCTTCGCAAAGTGTTGTATGACAGATTGTTTCTTCCCTGCCTGTCTCTTTCGTCGGCGATGAACTCGTCTTTTCCGTCTGGCACACGCGGTTCCTGAATCGCCACGCCAGCCTCAAAAAGCAAAAACGCCTGAGTGGTCAGTTTGAGCAGGTTGTATGCGTCAACGCCGTAAATGGTGGGGAAGTTTTCCAGCAGGTTCCTTCGCCTGTCTTTGATCGGTGGACTGCCAACGTCTTCCAATTTGTGAGTGGATTCGCCATCACAAACTTCTTTTCCGCCATCGCCGCCATCACAAAGAACCCTGTCAATCACTTTGGAATAGCTCTCGAAACCGATGGCTTCAGTGCGATTGCGAATTGCGGCCCACAGGCTTTTGCTGTTCCTGAAATCTCCGGGACTCGCTTCGCCAGAGGCGCGAACCGCCCGGGTTTTGGCCAGCACCTGCAATGGATTGCTTTCCGTGCCAACAGTCCAGCGGGGATCTTCACTATCATCTTGTTGAACTTTCTTCATACGACCTCCAAAATTTAGGTAAAGGACAATGACGGCGCAGTAAACCGTCTAAGCAAAGGTTTAGCGCAGTTGGTTCTGTAATCGAGCGTGTCTTGCAACGCCCAGTAAGTCAGCAATCTCGATAAAACTTCGCTTTCTTCTTTCGGGCTGATGCGCCCTTCGATCCGCGCCTGACCAATAACGGCAAAGACCAGGCTTGGGGAAGCTCTGTACATCTGCGATGGCGATGCGCGCCAAGCCTGAAAGTAAGCTGTCAAATGAGCCGGTTGTCTTTCATCAACCTGCAGCGCGTCTTTCAATGAAATTCCTTTCAACGCTCTGGGTTGATGATTGGCGATCAGATTGGCCAGAACCGGCATGGTCTTTTCGAGCAAAGCCAGAATCCTGCGTTTCTGTTCGTCCAATTCATCCGGCGGGTAATAAGACAGCCAGGCGTTTTCCAGACTGTCCCATTGCGGATGAGGGAAAAGAGCGCGGCCAATGGCTATGCTCAACCGAACACGAATCCACGGAACCGGATGTGGATCATCCAAATCCAGCCGGAAGACGAAATATCTGGGCAAGGTGACGACTCCAATCAGACCCAGCGTCGAAGTG
>JAGNMH010000190.1 GCA_017991275.1 Acidobacteriota bacterium | reverse complement strand
CTCAGCCCTGACCACCGATCTGGGTTCGGAGTTTTGGCCTGAGGTTTCGCCTGATGGAAAAACCATTGCATATCAATCAGTTAGAACTCTGAGCCAGGGCGACAAAATCTTTAACTGCTCTATCCTGGCCAGACAAAGCAGTTCGGATGAACCGATACGACTTACCGATGATGGCGCTCTTCCAAAATGGTCGCCCGACGGAACTCAAATCGCGTTTATGCGTCTGGCTGGCGATGTGCAAAGCCTGTGGGTAACAAAAGCAGTTGGCGGTCAGAATAAACAATTGGTATCCGGCGGGCTGACTTCAATCGAAAACACTTTGCTGCCTTACCTGCGTGTTCAAACCAGCAGCTTCAGTTGGTCGCCAGACAGTAAAAAGATCGTTTACGTTTCAGACAAAAACAACCTGCAAAACCTCTGGACAATCGCAGCCGACGGTTCCGGCGAAACCCAGATTACCAGCAACAACAATCCCAACTTTAACCTTTATTGTCCCCTTTGGTCTGCGGACGGCTCTCGCATCGCTTATTCATCAAAACCCAGCAATGCGGCTCCAGGAAAAAAAATTATTCACAGCGCCTGGGTGACCGATGTGGGAAACAGAGAGTCAAAAACGGTTATTCAATCGGAAACTTTCCAGCGTCTGATTGGATGGTCACAGGATGACAAGGAATTGATAATTGCGGCCTTCAAAGGCAGAGCCAGCAGTACCAGGCCGACTGAAGTGGAATTGGTTCGTGTTTCCATCCCCACAGGTGAACAACGCCCAATCGCAACGCTACAGTCTGCTTATCTTTACAACATTCACCTTTCCGATGACCGGCGAACCATCGCGTTCACATCACGCCAGAATGGACAGGATAATATCTGGCTGATTCCGGCCAGCGGAGGCGAAGCCAAAAAGCTGACGGCAAACAATGACCCCAAGCTTTATTTTTCAAGTCTTTCGTGGTCGCCCGACAGCCGGGCGATTTATTTCGGCAAGCAATCCAGGTATAGCTTGCTTTCGATGATCACCAACTTCAAATAGTAAGGAGTCCCCTGAAATGTTCAATCAATCAATCACCAAGAGAATGATTCTGTTGTTTTCTTTGGCGTCGTTGCTGCTGGTCGGCGGACTGGCACAAGGAAATAAAAAGCCTGCTAAACCGGCAAAGCCTGCAAAAGTTGACTGTTCGACGGTGACAGACGCTGACATCGTCAAAGCCATTCAAGACAAGATCAAGGCTGATCCGAAATTCCAGGATCAGTTGAAGCAAATCAATGTCAGCAGCGATGGTCGCGTTGTAACGCTGGACGGGCGGGTCAAAGGTAATGCAGCCAAAATCGCAATCGGCAAGTACGCCAAATCCGTGCAGTGCGTAAAAAGCGTGGTCAATAACCTCAGCACCAGACTTACAGTTGGTTGCACCTCTGGCCAGAAACTCTGCGGCGACATTTGCATCAGCGCAAAATCCGGCTGCAACATAATGGACTAACCGGATAATCCGACTCGACAGTAAACAGTCACTTGCTGCAAACGAACGATTGAATTCGCTTGTTTGCAGCAACCTGATTCACAGGAGTAGAGACATGAAAAGTCGCCTGCGCTTCATAATTTTTGCTGCTTTAGTTCTAACCGTGACGCTTACCCAGCTACCGTCAACCGTCACCAGCCAACAATCCAAACGGCCAGTAAGCCCTAAAACATCAAATCAGGTTTCACCACAAGCGCGCGCCAAGTTACGAAAGCTGGCAGCGCAAAAGAAAACCTACAAGGTGGGTTACAACCCCGCGATGGATCGCAAAGAGGCTCAACTGACCGGCATCGAAATTCCAAAGGATGAACCCCGGCGCGCAATGCTCAAACGAGCGGAAAGTCAGCGCAGATGGAATGAGTATCTGGCTGGCCTGAAGCAACAAGAGAAAGTCGGGTTTCGCTTTAACCGATGGGCTGGCCCGGAACAGGAAATCAGACAGCTAGTTCGCAAAGAACATCCTGGGGTCACTTTGCCGGAAAAATTGGGCGATCTGGCTCTGCTGTTGCCCAAATTCGATTGGCGCGATCACGGCGTGTATTTGAACGTCATGGATCAGGGCGATTGTGGCAGTTGTTGGGCATTCGCCACGACGGCGGCTTTTTGGAGCAATTCGATTCTCAATTACCGAAAGAGCAACCCGGAAGTGAGCAAGGTCGGCGCGGATGGCAAGCTGGAATTTGATATTGCCGACGCGCCAATGCCGACTCCGTTGATGTCGGCTCAGCCGTTGCTCAATTGCATTGCCAAAAGCAAAGGCGATTGCGGCGGTGGCTGGCACGGCAGCGCCTTCAATCATTTTGTCGAATTCGGCGCAATTCTCAGCGAGCAGGAATACACCGCCACGGTAAATCCTTGTAAGCAAAAGCTGGGAACCAAAGCCGTTACCTGGGATTACGTCAATTATCCGGTAGACCAGCTCCCCAGTGTGAAGCAGTTGAAAGAGGCTCTATTGGAACACGGCCCACTGGCTGTACTGATTCGCATAGACGAACCTCTCAAAGCTTACAAAGGCGGAGTCTTCAACGAACGCAATCCGGGAACGGTTAACCATGCGGTGTTGATGCTGGGCTGGGACGACAGCAAAAAAGCCTGGCTGTTGTTAAATTCCTGGGGAACGCAATGGGGTGAAGACGGATATGCGTGGGTCGCCTGGGGCAGCAACAACGTCGGAATGTACGCCGCCTGGATTGAAGTTCAATCAAGCACTTATTCAGAAAACCGCTGAGCCACTTTTTCGCGGCCTGTTATCAAAGAGCCACTCTTTGATAACAGGCCGCGATTTCACTTGATAGCCATTTTGACAACGTTGGCAACCTTGCCGTCCACAGCCAGCACGACTTCAGCTTCGCCACGACCGATCAAGCTGCGCGGCACTTGCGCGTTGACCTGATCCAGTCCGACAAATCCGCCCTGCAAACCGGCAAAACTTACCGGCGCATCCACTCCTCCAATTTTGACTTTGACATTGGCCACGTCGCTGCGGAAACGAATTCCTCCGCCGAACAGGATCAGAAATACCTGATCGCTGGCCGGGCCAAGGTCAACCGGTCGAGCAATGAACTGACCCTGCGCCTGATCAAAAATTCCAACCGATTCATAAGATTGCGCGCCTCCAGCTTTGATCCGCAAAACCGTAGCCGCAGCGACACCTTTGCCGTTGGCATTGGCGGTGAACAATCCCGGAGCCACAGTGGCAATTTGCACAACGGACTGGGATTGCTGGCCAGTTGAATTGGCGATGGTGACCAAAGCCGGGCCGGGAGCCGTTCCGACAGGAATTTGATAATTGACCTGGGTCGGTGAAACAAAAAACAGAGGCGACAAACGTTCGACACCTGCGCTGTCTTTGACCTTGACCGTGGTTCCGCCAAGCGTCGTCGGCAACGAACCATTCGCCGCCGCAGTCGTCGCAGCCAGGTTCGACCCGAACGCGACGGCTATGGATTCGCCAGCCAGCAGCGAGCCGTCATAACTGGCCGCCGAAACATTGGCGACGCGATTGATGGCTGTCGGATAGTTTGCGCGATACCAGCGCAGCAAATCGCGCAAAGCTTGCGGCGGATTGGTCGGCGCAGGCTGGTTGGCCACTACGTCTGTGGTGTTCAAACCATGACAGTTGGTGCAACTGCGAATTTCGCCCGGAGCAAATGTCACCCAATATCTTTCGCGAACCACGGATTCGCCGGTCGGCCTGGTCATTTGCCACGAAAGCGCGCGCCGAGCCGGAACCAATGCCGCCATGCTGCCGTCGCCCGCCAATTTCACACTGGCCGCGGGCGCTCCGGTCAAAGAAGGCAACAAACCATCGTGCATTGCCTGGGCGATAACTCGTCTGCCTGCACGGCCAGAGCCGTTGTAACCTCTAACCAAATCTCCCTGAAAGAATTGCATGTACAACAAATCAACCGGAGTCTTACCTGGTTCGGATGTTTGAGCCGTGCCACCTGCAATTCTCAAATTTACATCCTGCTGCCGGTCGGCCCGCCGGGTGACGTCGCGGCTGACGATCAAAGCCAGATTGCGAGCTTCCAGAAAAGTTTGCAGTTGAGTAATGCCATTTTGCCCGCCGAGTTCTTCGCTCAGAATTTGTTTTTCAATGTCAGGCAACGCGGTCGTGTGACGTTGCGGACGAGTTCGCACACGGACTTCAACCGGATCGAGTTCCCACATCGCCCCGCTGAAATTCAATTGCGCGTAAGTCTGATTGTCCCAGTAGCTGATTGTCTTGATGATCGGACTGGCCAATACCCGCTCAACCGGCAACCAGTAACCGTCAGCCTGACGAAGTAAACGCGAAAGATGAAAATCGTAACGCGAACTAAGCACTCCGTTCGTCGTGCGGTCTGAAACCGGGTAAGTGGTTCGCACCGCGATCAAGGCTCCATTCGACAGCGGAGTTGGGTTGCGAAACAAACCCGGATGATTTTGCGGCGGCGTTTGCCCATCGGAATAATAACTTCGCGTTGCCGGACTGGTGATGTAATCAACCTGCATCTGATCCGGGTTGGCGGATTCCGGCGAAAACAGCCCGATCAATTGGCCTGCGCCGTGAGTGTAAAATTCCGGCGCCGTCGTGCCGACGAAATATCCGGCGCGCAGAGGGTCTTCCTTGATCTGCAAAAAGCGTTCGGCAGTTCGCCGCGTTTCAGGCGCGATAAACTCCGGTAACCCGTCGTGCGAAGAATCGAAATAACTGTTCAATTCATGCCGGCCAATGTGATTCAGCGTCTCCAACCCGCTGCCGTCTTCGTTCACCTGCCAGGGGAAAAATTGATTGATCGTGTGGCCGTGAAATTGAGCGCGATTTGGCGAGACGCGGGGTTCGGGGAAAATTTCGGCAAAGCTGTTCAGCTTCGTCGCGCTCCATTCACTTTGATAGTTGAACGCGCCATAAGCTCCTTGATCGTTGTTCTGCTGGTCGCGTTGCAGATGATCCCACCGCGTGAAAATCACTCGCCCGTCCGAAGCAATGATCGGCGTGAAATCTCCTGACACAGCGTGATCCAACAATCGCAAATCGGAACCCGTCGCGCTCATTGACCAGATTCCGGTGTTGGTCGCCTGCGATTCGTATTCGTCAAGCTGTGGGTAATTGAACCGGTCGGCGTTGTGCGGACGATCCGAAGTAAAAAGGATTCGGTCGTCTGTGCCGTACAGCGGAGAAACGTTGTTGTTGTCAGCAGGTTGTGGCAAACGACGTATGCTGACCGGTTCGCCTTTGCCAATGCCAGTCACTTCGTAAATCTGCCAGTAAACCGGCGAGTAATCGTTTTTGGTCGTTCCACCTACGACCATCGAAAACAAAGCCTTCGCGCCAGACCAATGCACGCTTGGTTCGCGTGTGGCAATTTCTTCGCCGACTTTTAGACCGAAGCCTGCTTCGGCAGTCAGGTTTCGCAAAGCTCCGTCAGAGTAACGAATGTAAAGATCGCCTCCGCGCGGAGTGCTGCCGACATAAGGGTTGTGGTTGCCAAAGACCGCATTGGCCGAAGCGAAATCGGCTCCAAACGGCGGTTGCGTGACAAACATAATCGTCGGCAAAGCGTCCATCGCCTGAACTGGCGGTTGAAAGGATTTCAGGTCAGAGTTGCGCCAGTTGACTTCAATCACCAACACAAGCACGAATCCAACCAACAGCGAAGCTTTCAACCAACGGAGCGAAAACATACGTGGAAAATAAAACTTCATTTGAGACTCCCGATTGCCAGGTTAATTGACGTTTGTTTGGGAGGGGGAGAACGCAGCCCACTGGCTGCCAGAAATGAGAATTAACAACGGTTGAGAAGGGCGAACGTGACAATTGAGCTAAACAATTTGCCGTGTCGAAAGCGGCGAGATTTTGCAGATGCATCACAGCTAAGTCAAATTAGGCTGACAGGCTTGCTGGCATGACTATGCCGTGATAGAAAGTGGTGAAACCACTTTTCTTACTGGGATGAATAATGAAATGAACACAAATACTGACAAACCAATTCTTGTACTGAACGCAAAGGACAACGTCGGCGTAGCTCGGCTGCCCATTACCGAAGGCCGCGAAATCGTCGCCAATGACATCACCAACGACAAAATCTCCGCGCGCGAAACCATCACGCCCGGTCACAAAATCGCTCTGCGTCCGATTGCCAAAGGCGACCTGATCCTGAAATACGGCGAAACCATTGGCAAAGCGACCGAAGACATTGCCGCAGGCTCGTGGGTTCACACTCACAACGTAGTGCCGGAGTTCAGCGCAGGAAATTACGAATACGCGACTCAAACGCCGGTGACGGAGTTCTTTTCACCGGAAGAAGCTGGCGAGTTTATGGGCTACGCGCGCGAAAACGGCGACGTTGGAACTCGCAATTACGTAGCGGTCATTGCCACTTCAAACTGTTCCAGTCACGTCACCGAACTGATCGCCGAGCATTTCAGCAAAACCGATTTTGCAAGCGACGGCCCGAACGGCGGTGTAGACGGCGTCGTAGCCATTCCGCATCAGGAAGGCTGCGGCCATTCGCAGGGCGAAGACACCTGGCAATTGGAACGCACCATCGCCGGAATGATTTATCACCCCAACGTAGGCGCGGTGTTGATGGTCAGTCTGGGTTGCGAGGTCAACCAGATTTCCAAATACATCGGCACGACTCAGTTGGGGCAGCAGGCGTTTCGCAAAGGCAAATTGATCGTCGGTCTGGAAATGCAGGTCAGCGGCGGAACTCGGCAAACCGTCGCGGCTGGCGTCAAAGAAGTCGAAAAGCTGATTGAACATTGCCGGACGATGAAACGAACTCCGCAACCGATGAGCCGAATTCTGCTCGGCACAAACTGCGGAGGCTCTGACGCTTTTTCGGGAATCTCCGCCAACCCTTCGCTTGGTTACGCCAGCGACCTGCTGGTTCGCAGCGGAGGAACTTCCGTGCTGGCCGAAATCCCGGAATGCATGGGCGCGGAACATTTGCTGACTCGGCGCGCAATTGACGAAGCCACTGGCCGCCGCGTCGTCGAAGTCGTCAAATGGTATCAGGAATACCTGAGCCGATTCGGCGGCAAATGGGACGATAACCCTTCGCCTGGAAACAAGATGGGCGGCATCACCAACGTCTGCGAAAAATCTCTGGGAGCGGTGGCCAAAGGCGGCACAACTGCTCTGACAGGAGTTTTCCCTTACGCCGAACGCATCAACAAACCCGGCTTCGTGCTGATGAACACGCCGGGTTACGACCCGGTTTCGCTGACTGGTTTGGCCGCAGGCGGAGCAAACATGATCTGCTTTACGACTGGACGAGGTTCGGCCATTGGTTCGCCAGTAGTTCCGGTCATCAAAGTCGCCACCAATTCCCGCATCGCCAAAATCATGGACGACAACATGGACATCAACGCCGGAACCGTCGTCGAAGGCGAAGAAACCATTTACGACGTTGGCCAACGCATCTTCGATCTGATCCGCCGCGCGGCTTCGGGCGAACGGACAAAAAGCGAAATACTCGGCCACAAAGAATTCGTGCCGTGGCGAATTGGACCTGTGATGTAACTACATTGGCAGAATTTTCATAACCAGAATGAAACAAATAGATAACGGAACAAACAGAAATCACGGAACTGACGGAACAGTTTCGATGACTTCCGTTTATTCCGTTATTTCTGTTTTTCCGTTATCTACAAGAGGTTTGAAATGAGACTGTTTTTGATTGCCGTATTTGCTTGTCTGGCATTGACCGCTTGCAGTGGAGACAAACCGACGCAACTTGGAATTTCGCAACCCGGCGCGTCGCCTTCACCTGCGATGCCTGCAGCCTCGCCAACTCCGGCAGAAGCGCCTGCGGTTATCGCGCCGGTTCCGGCCAGATTTCGGCGGACACTGGCAGGATTGATTGACGGCAAGCACGCAGTGGAGATGGAATTGGATCGCAATCAGGTCGAAGCCGATCAGGTCTGGGGCAGTTACCGTTACAAAAAGATTCAGAAAAAATCGCTCAGTTTGCAGGGCAAGATCGGCAAAGACGGAAGCGTTGAGTTAACTGAAACCGATGAGAACGGAAAAGAAACCGGCGTGTTCAGCGGCAAGCTGGTCATGGAAGTTCGCGGCGACGATTCGCGACTGAAGTTCACCGGCAATTGGAAGAAGTCGAAGAACGATCCGAAAGCTTTGCCGTTTGAACTGGCTGAAACTCGGTTTGATCTGGGCGAAATGCGGTTGGTTCTGAAAGAGCAGACCGAAGAAAACAAAAAACTTAAGCTGACGATTGACACGGCATACCCGCAACTGGTTGGCGGAGACGCTGCCATCACGGACAGCTTCAACAAAGCTCTCAGCGGTTTTACGACGCGTCGCGTCAGTGAATTCAAAAAGGATAACAAAGATGGTTTGGCGGAGATGGTCAAAGATTCCGAATCCAGTCCGGGGTTCGCGCTTGATGTCAGCTATCACACCACTTACGCCGACAAAAACTTGATCAGTTTGCTGGTCTGGACTTACAGCTACACTGGCGGCGCGCATGGAGGCTCGGCTTCTACTACATTCAATTACGACTTGAACTCCGGGCGGATGCTGAAACTGGCTGAC
>JAGNMH010000189.1 GCA_017991275.1 Acidobacteriota bacterium | reverse complement strand
ATTGCGAGCTGCTGTGCCAGTCAGTTTGAAAACCGACGCCGAGCCTAGCATTCCGGGATTCAGAAAATCGAAAAGGCTCCACAACTCGCCCAGATGGTTTTCGATTGGAGTGCCGCTCAACGCCAGCCGGTAATTCCCTTTCAGCAACCGCGCGGCTTTGGACGAAACGGTGTCGGCATTTTTGATCGCCTGAGCTTCGTCCAGAATGACGTAATCGAAATGCACATCTTTGAATTCGACAGCGTCGTTTCGCAACGTTCCGTAAGTCGTCAAAATCAAATCGTAATTATCCAACTGTTCTGTGATGCTGCCGCGCTCCTGGCCGGTGTGATCCAGCACCCGAAGCTTTGGAGCAAACTTGGCCGCTTCCTGCATCCAGTTAAAAACCAGAGATTTCGGCACGACAACCAGAGAAGGCGGAATGATGTTTTGAGTTCCGCCTTTAGGCAATTGCTTTTGCTTTCCATTGTTTTCCGCCTGCAGGCCGGATTTTGAACTTTCTCGCAACTGACGCCGCATTTCCAACCAGGCCAGCACTTGAACCGTTTTGCCCAACCCCATGCAATCAGCCAGACAGCCGCCGAAATTAAATCGCTGGAGAAATTTCAACCAGCCAAGTCCATCGCATTGATAGGGACGCAGCTCGCCGATAAAACCTTCAGGCGGATCAATCGGCTCAATTCCATCAAACGACTTCATCTCTTTGCAGGCGGCGGCAAATGCTTCGTCGTAATCCGCTTCTGGCTGAGCGGCCAGCAAGGCATCCAAAACTCCAATCTGAGTTTTCTTGAAAACCAGATGATCGTCTTTGACTTCGCCAAGCCCCGCCAGCAAACCGTATTTGCTCAACCATTCTTCGGGCAACATTCCGTAAGTTCCGTCATCAAGTTTGACCAGAGTTTCGCCTCGTCTCAGCGCGGCCAGTAAAGCAGGAAGCGCCGCAGTGACGCCGCCAAAATCCACCTTGCCATGAAGCTCAAACCAATCTATGCCTGAATTGACTTCGATCTTGAATTTGCCGGGGCGACGATAAACTTTTCCTTCGGCTTCCACGTGCCAGCCATCAGCCAACAAATCACGAACGACGCGAGGCAATTTGCTCGGAGCCAGTTCCCAATGCGGAATGGTGTCGTAGGTATTTGCCTTGACTGGCCGCCAGCCAAGCAAGCGCAAACGTTCGGCAGCGACTTTTTCGGCCTCCCAGTGGCGCATCAAAAAACGATGGCTTTCCAACTGGAAAATGCCTCGACTTTGGTCGTAACTATTCAAAATCTTGCCTTCATAATCGAAGGCCAATTCGCCGCGCAGCTTTTGCTGTCCCCAGTAATTTTTCTCAGGCTCTTTGATCGTCAAACGAAAACGAGGTTCGACGATAGTTTCGACATAGTGAAGCTCTTCGGGTAAATCTAGCCTTGGCAAAAACGGAGCCTTCAGGATTTCGCCAAGCAATTCGTCACGATTCTTGGCCGGAACGACGACGACGCCCTGCTTTCGCATCAGCGAAACCCAATTGAAAGCGCCCTGGGCGTCAAATCTGGCCGCCTTTTCCCGCGTGAAAAGCAAACCGTCATCAATCATCAGCACAGGCGCAGCCATGTCCATTCGCTCTTCACCACGGCGCAGCGAACCTGAAACTATGTACTGTTCATTCGACTTGCTTGGGTGAACTTCCAACCAGAATTCATAAGGCTCGCCGTCGTCCCATTCAAATGGCAGCCATAAATCTCGCAACTCCGGCAAGCTCAAACGCCCACGCCCGGAACTGGCTATCAAAGGGATGACCAAGCCGGGCAACAATCCGCTGAACTGATAGATATTCGGAATTGAATCGCTGATTGAGTTGAGGTAATTGCTTTGCCCAATGTCTCTGGCGCCTGAGAGCAAAGTCAAAATTTCGCGGTCAACAGGGTCGGCTAACTTTGCGATTACGCCGCGAGGAATTCGCTGAGACTTTGGTTTTGACCATTCGCCGTCTTTTCGCCTGTCGCGATTGCAGACCTCCAACACCAAACCCTGCCCCTGCAAAGTTTGGTAAACATCAATGACGTAAAGCAATTCGCGCTCATCCGGCCAATCGTTGAAACTTTGAACAGGAATGTCTTTAGCCGCTAAACCGAGTTCAGCCAACTGGTCGCGCCAGCCTTTTTTCTTGCCCTTATGAGATTCCACAGCCGAGTCTGTAATTGAAACGGCCCTTGAACTTAGCGGCTGTTCGCCTTCACCCCAATCGTCGTCGGCCAGATCAAAGTCCTCATCGTCGTCATCGTCACTTTCTTCAAAATAAGAGTCGTAGCCATTTTCTTCAGGGTCTTCCAAGACCAGAGAGATTCGACCGGCTCCCCCCGACCCGCCTTTCAAATGATTCTCGGCATCTGCAGCCAAAAACGCAGCCCAAAGGTGCTTGCACAGCCCGCTCGATTCGTAATGCGGGCAGGAACAGCGAACGCTGATTTCGTTGCCTTCGCGCCAGAGGGCGACTTTGTATTTGGCGGTTCCCTGAACCTCGGCTTCCAGATTCATCGGCGAGGCGTTTTTGATTTTGACCTTGCCCTGCCGGTAATACTCGTTGCCGTGTGAACGAGTCTCTGCTGAAAATTCTCCGGCAAGCTGCAAAATAAGCGACATCTACCCAACTCCTTCGAAACAATGATTTTCGCAACGGAGCATTCTACTCCGCACTCGAAGGAAAAAGTACCACCCGGCCAAAAATACTTTTGGGGTAATGCGAGGCCAAGATTTACTGGCTTGGTTCGGCAGCAAACTTCTTTCGATCCTTTTCCAGCCATTTGTCCAGTTCGGCGCTGGCTTTTCCCAATTCGTCCTGGTTAATCAACCCTCGTCTCAAGGCTTCAAAGTAAGCCCGCGTCCGTATGTTGAAAGCCAGCTTGTCGTAATTTTCATCGGCGGTTCCTGCGGAGTCGGTGGCGAGCAGCTTTTCGTAAAGAGTAGTCAGGCGGCTTTCGACGCCGCGCAAGCTAAGATGGCATTTGCGAGCAATCGCCCAATTCGATAGGCCCAAGGCAAGGTAATAAAGCGCTTCGGCTTCAAAGTCGGTCAAAAGCGGCTGAGTGAAAGCATCTTTGAAATTCGGGTCAATCATATCCGCGCCGTCTTCCAGCACGGCGGCCACAAATCGCAGGAAACGGTTTTCGGGATTGTTTTTGTCAATGAAACCATAGGCAGGCGGCGGCTGAACAGTGCGGACGATCTTGCGGATTTCGTTGATGTAAATTTCGTGGGGAAACTGAGTCCAAAAAATGATTCGAGCTTCCGGGAAACTTTTCCAGATGGCTTTGGCGGCTTTGACGCCTGACAAGCCTGGCATTTGAATGTCCAACACGCAAAGCTGCGGACGTTCGGCCAACGCCAACTTTACAACCGTATCGCCATCGGCGGCCTCCAGAATCGGTTTGTAACCGCCAAACTCGCGCTCCAACAGTTCGCGCAGGTAGGCGCGTTGAGCAACATTGTCTTCTGCAATCAGGATAGCCATAGCGTGATCTTATGCGGAGCGCGAGTCAGCGGCAATGTGGGATGCCACAATTCTATAACCGTAGACACCTCTTATCTAAAACCTTCAGCATCTTGACAGATCAAAGTTCGGCTCATATATTTCCGCTCGCTTTAGTTGGGAGATCGTCTAATGGTAAGACTGCGGACTCTGGATCCGCCTATCGGGGTTCGACTCCCTGTCTCCCAGTTCAACCTACAACAAAGGGCTACCGGTCGCGTAGCCCTTTAGCTTTTCAGTTCAACCGGCATCACTGATCAACAAAAACTTCGGCCCAATCAGGCCGCGCTAAAGAAGGAGCGTTTCCACTTGACGAATACTCGTAACACCAAAAAGCGTGGCTACGTGCCCCAAAATGCAGCCGCTGCAAAAAAATCTGACAGCAAGACTAATATGATTCTTGGGCTTTTGATTGTTGCCGTCGTTGTTGGATTCGGAGCTTACTGGTTCTGGTTCAACGGCACTGGCGGAGGTTCGGAAATCACCACTGCTTCCGGGCTGAAATACATAGATTACAAAGTCGGCACAGGAGCAAGTCCTTCGCCTGGGAAACAGGTCACAGTTCATTACACCGGCACTCTGGAAAATGGAAAGAAGTTTGACAGTTCCGTGGATCGCGGCCAGCCGTTCACTTTTGCAATCGGAACAGGCGGCGTTATCAAAGGCTGGGACGAAGGCGTGATGACCATGAAAGTCGGTGGCAAACGCAAACTTATTATTCCTGCAAATCTTGGATACGGCGCCAGGGGCGCGGGAGCAGACATTCCGCCGAATTCCACACTACTTTTCGATGTTGAATTACTTGACGTAAAGTAACTCTACCTAGCTGGCTAATTTTGGGATTCGAGTGAAGAGTTATCTTCACTCGAATCCCAAAATCACTTTCCCCACAGGCCGCCCCACATGTTTCTTGAACACTTGAATTCGCTGACGCTGGCAATTTTCGCCCCTATTCTTATTCTGGTCGGCATTCTGGGCTTTGTCATTCCGGCCAACAAGAGCCTAACCAGTGGCGCGACTTCTTACAACATCTTTCATATTGCTTTTGGCTTGATCGGTGTCGCCATCATGTTGACTGGCCACGAAGGAGCAACCAGGACATTCAATATTGGTTTTGGATTGATTGACCTGTACCAGGCAATTGCCAGTTTCGCCAATTTATTTCCAAAACAATACTTCAAATGGACGCGAGTAGACGACATTTTGCATATCACCATCGGAGCAATTCTGGTACTTATTGGCGTCTTCGGACAATAGAACTTTTACTAAATCGGCAATCTTCTTATCCAAACTTGAAATCCGAAGCGGTAATTCAGCCGTAGTTGAGGCAGGCTCAGGTCATCCACCAAATGGACTGACTGGCCTGCCGATTTCTATTTCCAATTAGGAGACGCCTACCGATGAGACCAGATTTCGACCGCTACATATCTGTTTCTGCCAAGATCGAAACTCAGGATTTGAACTGGGAAGAAGCCAAACAGGTCGGCCTGACTGATGATGAACAGTTTGTGTTGACTTACTTTTCCGACATCGAAAGCCAAACAATTCGCTACTTGCGAATGCTGCTGCAAATGAAGATCGCCTTCAAACCCGACGTCTCAGCTTTCCTGACAACCTGGAATTACGAAGAGTTTTTTCACGGTTACGAACTGGCCAATCTGCTGGCACAATGCGGCCATCCGTTGGAAGAAAACCGCGTTGAAAAGGTCAAAGGCCGCGCCCGACTGAACGAATGGCTGGAAATGCTGTTTGCGCCGCTGCTGTCGAAAATCTTCTACCACCAATTTCCAGCGGTTTATCTGTCGTTCGGCGCGATCCAGGAGATGACTACGCTGCGAGGGTATGAACATCTTCGTAACTTTACGCAAAACCCTGTGCTGCGAACTCTGTGTGACCGCATAGCCAAACAAGAGCGACGGCATTTTGCCTGGTACTTTAACCACGCGCGGGAGTTGCTGGAAAATTCTCGCGGTGCTCGTGCTCTGACCCGAAAGCTGCTGGAATTCAATTGGGTTCCTGTCGGCGCAGGCGTCAAAACTCCGGCAGAGGTCAAACGCCTGTTCTCAATCCTGTTCCCAGCCGAACTTGGTCAGAAGCTGGTTCAGGAGGTTGACTCTAAAATAAGCACGCTTCCCGGACTGGAAGGAATAAAACTGATGAAGCCATATTTTGAGCGTTCCGGGGCATTGTGATCTTCTTTTTCCATCCACCGGCATGGCGGGCAAGCCGGTGGATGGAAGTTAAATTTCCATCAAAATACTCTGCCAAAACCACTTCCAGGCCTCAAAACCTGAAGTTTGACAAAGCCAAATTTCCTACCGTATAGTGCGCGCTCAAATTCCAATGACCCAATTAGTTGTGGTATCTCGTTTAGCTTCCCCGAGGCGGTAAAATCTTTTCATGCTCAGGATCGAAAAATTATCTATTCTAGGCTTTAAGTCCTTCTGCGACCCGACCGAAGTCATTTTCGACCAGGATGGCATCACTGCCGTCGTTGGTCCGAATGGCTGCGGCAAATCCAACGTTGCTGATGCCATGAGCTGGGTAATCGGCGAACAACGCGCAAAGGCTCTGCGCGGAAGCAAGATGGAAGACGTGATCTTTCAGGGCAGTCGCAATCGTCAGGCAGCCGGTATGGCCGAAGTCATGCTGACGATGATCGTTCACGAGACTTTCGAGATTCGAGGGGAAGCCACTGCCGCAGATGCCGAAAAACACGCCAACGAGATAGCTGAAAAATCAGCCCAAGCCGCCGAAGAAGCCGAAGCTTATCAAACCCAAATGCAGGCCCAAATGCAGGCCCAGATGCAGGCCCAGATGCAGGCCAAATCACAGGCGGAAGCCAGTCACCCCCTTGATTCATCTGAAATTACAGTAGAACAAGTTGAGCCAAATTCAGAAGACTCACCGGAAAATTTAGTTGAAAACCTGGCTGAAAGTGTGGAGGTTCAGCAGGTCAAAAAGCGTCGCAAAACTAATGCCGACCCAGGCATCAGAATATTCCACGAAGGCGAGCGAATCGTTGTTGGCCGCCGTCTTTATCGAACTGGCGAGAGCGAATACGAGATGAATGGCCGTTCGTGCCGTTTGCGTGACGTGCAGGATTTGTTTGCCGGAACCGGTTTGGGCGGCGCGCATTACGCGATCATCGAACAGGGGCGCATCGGTCAGGTGTTGTCGGCTAAACCAACTGATCGTCGTTCGTTGATCGAAGAAGCCGCTGGCATATCGAAATTCAAGATGCGCCAGCATTCTGCTGAACTAAAGCTTGAAGCATCGAAACAAAATCTGTCGCGTGTCACAGACATCTTGGCTGAGATCGAACGTCAGCAGAACAGTTTGCGCCGTCAAGCCGGGCGCGCTCGTCGTTATCAGAAATTCAGGCAGGAAACGCGCGACTTGATGCGCTCGGTTTTTGTAGTGGATTTTCGAGCTACAACCAAAATCCTGGATGAACTCGAAGCCGGGCTTGAGACCGGCGCAGTGCGTGAGGCTGAAATTTCTGCTTCAATCGCTCAGTTTGAGGAGGAGCAAGCAATCGCCGCTCAAACCTCTCGCACTGCCGAAGAATCGCTCAACGAGACTCGTCAGATCGCCGCTGATGTCAACATCGAAACCGAACGATCACGCCAACAGCACAATTATCTGACTCAGCAACTTCAATCGCTGGGCGCGCGCGCTCAACAATTTGCCAGAGATCAAGCCGTTATCTCCGAACGCACTCACTTCATCGGCCAGGAAACTGCTCGACTGAAAAGCGATTTGCAGCAAACTGAGGCGGAGATCAACGCTGAAAGCAAGGCTCTTGCTGACGCCGAAAACGATCATCGTCAGCAAGCGGAGCGCGATATTGAAGCTGAAAAAAAACTGGAAGAAGCCCGCAAGAAAGTTTACGAAAATGGCACAGCGGTCGAACGTTGGCGACAGTTAAAACGCCAGTTTACCGAATCGGTTGATCGTTGCGATGGGCGATTGAAAGGCCTGGCGGCTGAACGTCAGCGCGCAACCGCTCAGGCCGAAACAGCCAGGCAACAGCATTCAGAACTATCCGCCACCATCGAAGAAATGACCGAGCGTCAACAATCGGTCGGCGAAAATTTGACAACGAAGGTCTCTGAACTTGGCTTGGCTCGTCGCACTCGTGATGAAAAACAAACCAAACTTTCCGGATTGCAACACGATTTGACCGCAACCGATCAACGCTTGAAATCTCTGACTCAGTTGAATGAACAGCAATCGTATTTTTCAGAAGCCGTGCAGGCGTTGTTCAATCAAAAAGCTCAATCTCAAACTTTCCGCACGCTGGGCACGTTAGCTGATTTTGTAAAAGTTGCTCCTGAACACGAATCATTGCTGGAATCTTCGCTGAGAGAAGAATTGCAATTTGTCGTTGTACCAAGTTTTGACGATGCGCTTGAGGCAATTGAATTTCTGAAATCTGAGGGTGCTGGCCGGGCTACATTTTTGGTCGTAAATCAAAACGGCCAAAGCGACTCTCACACCGATCCTGCATTTGTCGCCCCTGTTTCTGCAAAGGGCAATCACCTTCTTGGTTATCAGACTCTGGGATCGGTTTTAGGTCTTCGTCCAGAATTTGCCGAAGCCTTCAAATTCGCCATGCCGAGTCTGGCGAACGCTAAAATTGTCAACGACGCCAGTGAGGCTTTGACCGCTTCAATTTCTCAGAACGGAAACGGTCACGCGACCATGATGCTTGCCCGGACAGGCGAACGCGTCATAGGTGGACGAATTATCACAGGCGGCGGAGGTGAAAGCAGAGGGATAGGCGTTCTAACCCTAAAGCGTGAAATCACGGAGTTAGCCACAAAGCTGGAAACTCTGAGGGTCGAAGTTGAAACGGTTGAAATCGAACTTGCCGAAGTAAAAGATCGCATCGCCGAATTGGAAGAGGGTCAGCGGCGGCTGGACGCAGAGCAACGCCAGATTGAAAAACAGTTGGCTGTCCAACGCGAGCAGTTGCAACAGTTTACACGAGAGATGGAGCGTACGGCGACTCACATTCGAGTCATCGAACAGGAAACTACTCAGGTCGAAGA
>JAGNMH010000188.1 GCA_017991275.1 Acidobacteriota bacterium | reverse complement strand
ACCTGAAGCATTTCGGGCTTTCGCTGAACAAACTGGCACGGCAGGACAAATTGCCGCTGACCATAGGACGCGAACGGGAAATTCAGCAGATGATCGAAATTCTCTGCCACCGCGAACGCGCCAACTCCCCAATGCTGGTGGGAGAACCCGGCGTGGGCAAAACTTCGGTTGTCGAAGGTTTGGCTCGCTTGATCGAACTGGAACCGCACAAAGTTCCCGCACGGCTTCGCAATTCTCACATAGTCCAATTGCAGATGGCCGGTATCGTAGCCGGAACAATGCTGCGCGGAATGTTTGAAGAGCGATTGCTGGGCATCATTCAGGAAGTCAAAGAGCGCAGCGAGTTGATTTTGTTTGTTGACGAAGCTCACACAATCATCGGTTCCGGCTCGGCAATGGGAGCTTCCAGCGATGCCGCGAACATGTTCAAAGGCGCGCTGGCTCGCGGAGAAATCCGCATCATCGGCGCCACAACTTCAACCGAGTACAAGGAATACATCGCCGAAGACGAAGCTCTGGCTCGTCGTTTCCGTCAGGTCAAAATTGACGAACCCAGCCTGACCGAAACTCGGGAGATTTTGCAGGGAATACGCACCCGACTGGAAAAGAATTACTCCGTCAAGATTACTGACGCGGCGATTGATACCGCGCTGGAAATGGCTCCACGCTACATTCGCAACCTGCACCTGCCAGACAAAGTCATCGGTTGGTTGGACACCGCTTCCGTCAAAGTCGAAATCAGCGAACCCGCAATGATGCAGGTCAAACCTGAACACATCATTGACGTCATTTCCCAGGAATCGCGCATTCCGAAAGATTTGATCTTCCGCGACACCAGCGACCGTTTCCGAACTTTGGAAGACACGCTTGGCCGCCGAGTCATCGGTCAGAAAGAAGCGGTCAAAGCTGTTTCTCAGCGCCTGCGATTGAACAAAGGCCCGCTGAAAGAGAATTTTTATAAACCGGACGGCGTGCTGCTTTTCCTGGGGCCGACCGGCGTAGGCAAAACCGAACTGGCCAAAGCTGTTGCCGAAACAATGTTCGGCGATGAAAGCAAGATGGTGCGAATTGATATGAGCGAATATCAGGACGGAACCGTCGCCATCGAAAAATTGATTGGCATGCCTCGCGGCATAGTCGGCAGCGAACGCGGCGGCATTCTGACTGAACGCTTGCGCGAAAATCCCTACACCGTTTTGCTGCTTGACGAAGTCGAAAAGGCTTCGCCTTATTTGCTGAACCTGTTTTTGCAAGCCTTTGACGAAGGCTGGCTGACAGACGGACGCGGCAAGAAGTGTTACCTTTCAGACGCGATCATCATCATGACTTCGAACCTTGGTTCGGAGAACTTCAAGAAGTACATGAAACCGCTGGGCTTCGGCAACAAAACTACAGGCGATGTAGAAGAGATCAAACGCGCAGTTCTTGGCGCGGCTGAAACTCGCTTTTCGCCGGAGTTCCGCAACCGTATTGACGAGATCGTGGTCTTTTCGCCGCTGACCGAAGACGAAGTGAAGCAGATTGCGATGCTTTATCTGGGCAGCATGCGCCGCCAGATGGAGCGGCAAGGCAAAGTGTTCAAGCTTAGCGAGGCCGCTCTGGCCAAAGTCGTCGAAAAAGGTTTCAGCCCGGCTTACGGCGCGCGCTTCCTGAAACGCACCATTGACGAAATCATCAAAGTGCCGATCACCAATCTTTGGAAAGCATTCAACACCTTTGCAGTGGATTTGAAAGACGGCGAAATTGATGTGCGTGGCGAATAAGAAATTACAATTCGGAAAAGACAAATTGGGTTCCAAGAGACTACTCTCGGAACCCAATTTCATTTCAGGCGTACCCAACTGTGTACCGCTTTCAAGTATTGCCAAATTTTTCGGAGGGGAAAATGAAACTCAAACAACTTAAACGCTGTTGTGCGTTAATGACTATTTTGTTGCTGGTTGTGTTTAACGCTGTCGCGCAGAATGCTCTGCCCGCAGGCGTTGAGCGCGTCACTTCGGTCGAAGGCATCACCGAATACCGGCTGAAAAACGGATTGCGCGTCTTGATGTTTCCCGACCAGTCGAAACAGACAATCACCGTGAATGTCACCTACCTGGTTGGATCCAAGCATGAAAATTACGGCGAAACCGGCATGGCTCACCTGCTGGAACACATGGTTTTCAAAGGCACGCCGAATCATAAAAACATTCCGGAAGAATTGACCACTCACGGAACTCGCCCGAATGGTTCGACCTGGTACGACCGCACGAACTATTACGAAACCTTTGCTGCCACCGAAGAAAACCTGAAATGGGCGCTTGATCTGGAATCGGATCGAATGGTGAACTCCTTCATCGCCAAAAAAGATTTGGATAGCGAAATGACAGTCGTCCGCAATGAATTCGAGATGGGCGAAAACGAGCCTTTCGGGGTTTTGCTGGAACGCATCTACTCGACGGCGTATTTGTGGCACAACTACGGCAAATCCACGATTGGTTCGCGCGCCGACATTGAAAACGTGCCGATCGAGCGGTTGCAGGGCTTTTACCGGAAATACTATCAGCCGGATAACGCCGTGCTACTGGTCGCCGGAAAGATTGACGAAGCCAGGACGCTGGCGATGGTCGCGGATTATTTCGGCAAACTGCCGAAGCCTGACCGCGTGTTGCAGAAAATTTGGACCGACGAACCGACGCAGGATGGCGAACGCAGCGTGATAGTTCGCCGAGTCGGCGACGTTCAACTGGTTGCCGCCGGATACCACGTGCCGGGCAGTTCGCACCCGGATACCGCCGCCGCCAACGCCCTGCTGCAAATTCTGACCGAACAACCCGCGGGTCGTTTGCACAAAGCCCTGGTCGAATCCAAAAAAGCCGCAGCCGTTTTCGGATTCCCTTACATCTTTGGTGAGCCGAGCTTGTTTCTGGTCGGCGCTCAACTCCGGCAGGAACAATCGCTAGATGAAGTGCGCAACCTCATGCTTAACGTCGTTGAAGACCTTGCCAAAAATCCAATCACCAAAGAAGAAGTCGAACGCGCCAAAACAAACCTGCTAAAAGAAATCGAGTTGAAGCTGAATTCCGTCGAAGACGTTGGCCTGGAAATGAGCGAATGGATAGGTTACGGCGATTGGCGATTGCTGTTCATCACACGCGACCGCATTCGCAAACTGACTCCGGAAGACGTTCAGCGCGTAGCCACGACTTACCTGAAACAATCAAACCGCACATTGGGACAGTTCATTCCAACAGCAAAGCCCGAACGCTCCGAAATTCCGGCTAACCCGGACGTGCTGGCTCTGGTCAAGGATTACAAAGGCGACGCCAAAGTTGCTGAAGGTGAAGCCTTTGACCCGACTCCGGCCAATATCGAATCTCGTGCCGTCCGCGCCAGCGCTGCCGGAATCAAATACACCTTTGTGACCAAGAAAACTCGCGGCAACACGGTTGTCGCCAATCTGACTCTGCATTTCGGCGACGAAAAGAGTTTGATGAACCGCGACACTGCCGGAGGCATGGCCGGTTCGATGCTTATGCGCGGAACGGCCAAGCGGACTCGCCAGCAGATCAAAGACGAATTCGACAAACTGAAAGCTCGCGTCAATGTTGACGGTGGCCCAAGCTCCGCTTTCGCCAGCATCGAAACCACGCGAGAAAACCTTCCAGCGGTCATGAAACTGGTTGCTGAAGTTCTGCGCGAAGCTTCGTTCCCTGCCGACGAATTTGAACAGTTGAAACAAGAGCAGCTTGCGGGAATCGAGGCTCAGAGAAGCGATCCGCAGCAAATGGCTGTCATCGAAGCGATGCGCCATCTGCGGCCGTACCCGAAAGGCCACGTCAATTACACTTCGACGCCTGATGAATCCATCGCCGATCTGAAAGCTGTGACGCTGTCCGACGTGAAGAAGTTTTATTCGGACTTTTACGGTGCGGGCAACGGTGAATTATCAGTTGTTGGCGATTTTGACGAAAAGGAAGTGGCCAAACTAACTGCCGATTTGTTTGGTGCTTGGAAAAGCAAAATGCCCTACACGCGGATTGTCAGCAAATTCAACGACGTTGCGGCAATCAACCGCAACCTGGAAGCCCCTGATAAAGCCAATGCTTTTTTCATCGCCGGACAAAATCTGAACCTGCGCGACGACGACCCGGATTTCCCGGCGTTGGTGCTGGGCAATTACATGCTTGGCGGAGGATTTTTGAATTCACGTTTGGCCGTTCGCATTCGCCAGAAAGAAGGCCTGAGTTACGGCGTAGGTTCGCAGTTTCAGGCTGGTTCATTGGATAAGAGCGGAACTTTTCTGGCTTTCGCGATTTACGCTCCGCAAAACCGCGACAAGCTGGAAACTGCGTTCAAGGAGGAAATTGCGTTGATGCTCAAAGACGGTTTCACTGCCGAAGAAATCGCCGCCGCGAAAACTGGCTGGTTGCAATCTCGACAGGTCAGCCGTTCGCAAGACAACGAACTTGCCGGCAGGTTGAATGGTTACAACTTCATCAACCGCACACTGGCCTGGGACGCAGACCTGGAAAAGAAAGTTGAAGCTCTGACGGCTGACCAGATTACTGCCGCTTTACGCCGTCACATTGACCCGGCCAAAATTTCCATTGTTAAGGCCGGTGATTTTGCCAAAGCCGCAAAACCTGAATCGAAGTAAGCAGAGCCATTCAGTAATTTCATCAACAACCTGAGGCAGAGGATGTTACTCCTCTGCCTTTTTTTATTTTGAGTTTGTAATTCAGATCAAGAGTAAAAAAAATCACCGTAATGTTTGGGCATTCTCTCTGTCGCCACTCACTTGCCTGCTAGTAGAGATTTTATTGCCGACAAGCAAATAACGGTGAAATGAGCCGACATCACCAAATTAAAAAGTGAGTTGCTGTGTGTTCTCTGCTGATAGTCGGTTCGCATCTGTATCAGCCAATTTCATCAGACCTGAGCATCAATACACAGCCCCAAAGCAAGCTTCACGCCTGGCCCAGACAATAATTGACCCATCACTCTAAATGGAATATATTCTGCCGCGTCAAGGAACTTTTCCGCGGTCAATAAATCATAGTACTCTTACAAAAAAGCTAGCTTCGCGTTTTTTACAGCAGCCGAGGACGGTTGCATACGCAGATTTACACAAATCCTAAATCATTTAATCGAAGTACTTAATGCGACCTCATGAAACTCATCGCACGGTACTGATTAAGCAATTTCGCTTCAAAAAAATCGTGCCCATCAATCGGGGTTAGGTTGAATGGTGTCAGGCTAACCACCTTGTGGCATTTCGTATTGTCATAACAACAAGACGCAAAATTACCACCCATAAAGTTCTTTGACTTTGCGCCTTGTAGTTACCAGACCCGGCGATGCTATCTGCTTTACTGCATCACTTAACAAAGAGGATTTCTATGAACAAACAACACACACGGTATGGTTTGATAACCGCGATTGCGTTATTGACCCTGACCTTCGGACTAGCCTACTCCAATCGCATTGCGAATTGGGTGACAAGATTGGCCACAAACAAACAAAGCCAGTCAGCGGAAAGCAAACAAAAAGTCATCCTTCCAACTGAACAAGTAAATAAAACCGTCGCAGCCAAATCCGGCCTGACACCGAAACCCGCGGCAGATGACGCGGATTTGCCGGGAATTGCCGGCGCCGAGATTGATAAAGAAGAGTACATGGAAAAGCGCAACGAATACATCAACATGTTGCGCGGCTTGCCTTACCCGGACGACATTCCCAACCCTCGCGTTACGGCTATTAACCAAATGCGATTACAGGAAGCCGTGCGTCCTCAAGCGGCGCTTGGCGCCTGGATTCCGATTGGCCCGGCTCCGATTCCAAATGGCCAAACAACCTCGGTGGTTACAGCGGTTAGCGGGCGAGTCACCGCAATTGACGTGCATCCGACCAATCCTGACATTGTTTATGTCGGCACGGCCCAAGGCGGTTTGTATCGTTCGCTCAATGGCGGCACAACCTGGACTCCGCTGATGGACAATGCCCTGTCGCTGGCAATCGGCGCAGTCACCATCAACCCTTCGGACCCAACAATGGTTTTCGTCGGAACCGGCGAAGCCAATTTTTCGGCTGACAGCTATTTCGGCGTCGGTCTGTACATTATTCAGAACGCCGATAGCAACGCTCCGACACTGGTTGGCCCGCTGAACAAAGATGCCTCCAATGCCGACGTTTTCACCAATCGAGCCATCAGCCGAGTGCTGGTGGATCCGACTGATGCCAACATGGTTTTTGTAGCGACGGCTTCCGGCACATCCGGCAACCCAAGCTCAACTGTTGGACTGACGCTGCCTCCGGCGGGGCTTTATCGCAGCACCAATGCGCTGTCGGCCAACCCGACCTTCACCAGACTGAGCGTCCCAACCGGCGCAGGCATCACCAGCCGCAGCATCTCAGACGCGACAATGGAACCCGGCAATCCGGACGTTGTGAATTGTGTGGTGCTTGGCACCAATGCAGCGAACGATGGCGGCATCTGGCGTTCAACCAACGCTCGCGCAGCAAATCCCACTTTCACGCGAACTCTGACGCTTGGCACGGCCACCGCGAGTCTGCGCGCCGATCTGGCAATCAACAAAGTCGGCTCAGTGGTCACTTTGATTGCCGCCACAGCGGAAAACAGCACAGGCAGAATGCGAAGATCGGTTGATGGCGGCGCGACCTGGTCAGCGACAATCGCTGGAGCCAACGGTTTTTGCGGAGGTCAGTGTTTCTACGACAATGAACCTGCAATCAGCCCAACGGATGCGAACCTGATCTTTTTGGGCGGTGCGACGACCTTCATCAAATCCACAAACGGAACCACATTCGCCGCCAGCGGAACGGGTCTTCACGCTGACCACCACGCAATTGTTTTTGCTCCGTCGAATCCGACCATCGTTTATGAAGGCAACGACGGCGGCATCTACAAATCCACAGACACCGGCGCAAGCTGGACAAGTCTGAACAATTCGACTTTCAGCGCCACTCAATTCCAGAGCGTTGCTGTTCACCCGCGTGACCGCAACTTCTCACTTGGTGGAACCCAGGACAACGGAACGAACTTCTATCGTCCTGACGGCACCTGGACTCGCGCGGATTTCGGAGACGGTGGCCAGGTTCAGATCGAACAAAACTCTTACGACAACACGAATGTCACGGCCTATCACACTTATTTCAACCAGACCAACGCGATGGGCTACGCCCGAATCACCAACACGGCTAATGCACAGGAAAATGGCTGGACGTTCTTCGGTTGCGGTTTCGCCGGAACGCCGAATGGCATGACCTGCGCGGCAACCAGCATTCTATTTTACGCGCCGATGGCTCAGGGGCCGGGCAATCCAAACACCTTGTATTTCGGGTCTGATGTGCTTTATCGCTCGTCCAACAACGGCGTGACGATGACGAAAGTCAGCCAGGAACCAATCGTGTCTGGTCAGGCAATCACAGCCATAGGCATTTCACAGCAAAATGACAACGTGCGAATTGTCGGTCTGCGTAACGGAAAGGTGTTTGCGACAACCACCGGTTCGTCGCCTTTGACTGACGTCACGTCCGCTTCATTCCCGACTCCGGCGCGAGCCATCGGCAAAGTCGCGATTGATCCCAACAACAGCGACACGGCTTACGTCACCTTTCTGGGTTTTGGCGTGACAGCCGGACAGCACATTTGGAAAACAACCAACCTGTCAGGCGGAGCCGCAACATGGGCAGCGGCTGGCAATGGCATCCCTGATGTTCCGGTCAACGCTTTTGTCATTGATCCGGCAAACTCGAACAATCTTTACGCGGGCACTGACATCGGCGTTTATCAATCCACCGATGGCGGAGCCAACTGGATACCCTTCGGCACATCGTTGCCTCGCGTAGCGGTCTTTGATCTGGCCATTCAATCGCCCAACCGCATTTTGCGCGCGGCGACTCACGGTCGCGGAATTTACGAAACCACCATTCCGGGTGTAGCCGCTCCGCTGGCCACGCTTGAAGCTCAACCAGCGAACATCTCTGCTCCGATTATTGATAACGGCAACGGCGTTTATGATCCGGGTGAAGATGGAACCATTACAATTCCGCTGAAGAACGTCGGTCAGGCGACTGCCACTGGCATTACCGGAACGCTGACTACTTCGACACCGGGGGTCACAATCCTGACCGGAGTGTCCGCTTATCCAAACATTGCGGCGGGAGCAACCCAGAACAATCTGACGCAGTTCGTTTTCAGGCTTACCCCTGCATTCGTGTGCGGCACCAAAATCAATTTCACGTTGACCTTCACTTATAACGACCCGGCCAGCCCAAGAACGTTCAATTTCAGTTTGCTCACAGGCACACCCGGAGTAACGCCAAGCACATTCACTTATGCCGGAGCGCCTGTGGCGATCCCTGACAACAACGCGACCGGCATTACGGTTCCGTTGAATGTCAGCGGCCTGACCGGTGCGGTCTCTTCCGTCAAATTCAAAATTGGCGGCTCAAGCTGTAATACAACTCCTGCTTCAACGACCGTCGGCCTGGATCACACCTTCGTCGGTGATTTGGCGATCTTATTGGTATCGCCTGCCGGTACCGCAGTTCAATTAACTCCGATTAGCG
>JAGNMH010000187.1 GCA_017991275.1 Acidobacteriota bacterium | reverse complement strand
ACTGCCTGCTGCTGAACGGCAAGTTGAATTCACGCTTGATGGGCATCGCATGCTCGAAACCCAAAAAGAGGCGCTGAAAACCATTCCGGCATATATCAAACTGTTCAAAGATGCCTTCCCAACTGAAGCGGACGTATATGCGACAATAGGCAATCTCGACGATCTGATCAATGATGAGACTATAACGCGTGCCATCGCCATTTTCTTGCGCACGGTAGTCACACGTAATACGGCCTGGGACAAATTTCTTGCCGGAAACGAACAGGCGCTGACGCCGCATCAACGGCAAGGCGCCAAGCTCTTTTTGAGCAAGGTTTCCGACGGTGGCGCGAATTGTATCTCCTGTCATAGCGGCCCCATGCTCAACAAACAGCTTGGCGACGAAGACGGAAAACTTGTGGAAGAAAACTTCTACAATCTGGGAATTGGCGATCATCCGTTGCGCGAACTGGCGCGCCAGGCGTTGAATGATCCGAACCATCACGATCTGGGACGTGGCGAAATTACCGGACGTGCCGAGGATAATTTCAAATTCCGCTCTCTGACTTTGCGCCAACTCAAGGATTCCGGCGGACAATTAATGCACTCCGCAACCTTCAAAACCATTCGCGAAGTGGTCGAGTATTTCAACGCAGGAATCCCGCAAGACCCGGCTGCAATCGCCGCTGGTAATGTCACTTCGCGCTTCACCAATCCTCGCGGGGCTAATTCAGCTCCGGGGCTTGGACTGAACGAAGCTGACATTTCCGCGCTCGCGGATTTCATCGAAAATGCGCTTTACGATCCAGACTTTGTGAGCTTCAATCCAAATTCTTCCACCGATTCGTTTGAATTGAATGAACGGGATTTGAAGTACTCAATCTATCAGCCAACTCTGGCGACGCTCGGAGCGATTGATGGCTTGATGGCCAGCGGTTTATGCACAGTTAATAATGATGCTCTTACACGACGAGATTCCGGTTTGGAGTTCCTCGATGTTACTTCCCGGATCACGGTGGGCTTTCAGAGAATGCTGTACCAGTTCGGAGAAGATCAAACGTATCGGTTGAACTTGACCAACATCAGTGATGAACCGATTGATACCCATCTGCTGTTGTTTTTCAAGGGATTGCCATTTGGCACATCTGTCTTGAGCGGGGAAGGTCGCGCCAGTAAAGGAGACGTCGCTGGATTGCCATATCAACGCGTCTTTTTGCCGAATGGGGTGATTGAACCCGAAAAGAGCGTTGACGTGATCGTAAAAGTCTTCGTACCCAGGCATCAGCCGCTGAAACTGAATTTGACGATCCTGAGTGGGCAAGGGAAACCGTAATCCATTTTTTTCAGCATGAACTTTTAACCTGTCGTTGTCTTACTCAGGACAACGACAGGTTTCACTTTATAGAGCAACAAGCTTCAAGCAAATCAAACGCCGCTTTGTTGAATCAGCTTTGCCACCAATCCAGTCCAACCGGTTTGATGACTGGCCCCTATGCCCGCGCCGTTGTCGCCGTGGAAGTATTCGTAAAACAGCACGTGGTCTTTCCAATGCGGATCGTTTTGGAACTTATCTGATCCACCGAAAACCGGACGTTTGCCTTCGCCGTCGCGCAGAAAGATGTGAGTCATACGGCGCGAAACTTCTCCGGCGACTTGCCACAGGTTTTCCTGTTGTCCAGAACCATAAGGAAACTCGACTTTGAATTCATCCTGCTGGTCTTTGCTGTAAAAGAAGTGAAACTTCTGAAGTGATTCGACCAACAGGAAATTGACTGGAAACCAAACTGGCCCTCGCCAGTTTGAATTTCCGCCGAATAACCCTGTCGAAGATTCAGCCGGTTCGTAATCAACTCGATGCTCTGTGCCGTTGACGTGCAGAACGTAAGGATTTTCGCGGTGATAAGCCGAAACCGCTCTGATGCCGTGCGGCCCCAGAAACTCTTTTTCGTCCAACATATATCGCAATACGCTCTTCAGCCGATCACGGTTGACCAGTGACAGCAGGTGATGAACTCGGCCATTTTCATCAGTCAACGTTTCCAGGTGTTTGCTGAACTCCGGGCGATTTTCAATAAACCACTGCATGCGCTTTTTGAATCCAGGCAGCCGGTCAATCGTCTCTGAATTCAAGGTTTCGACGGCAAATAATGGAATCAAACCGACCATCGAACGCACTCGCATAGGCAGGTGATCTCCACCAGGCAGGTGCAGCACGTCGTAATAAAAGCCGTCCTGTTCGTCCCAAAGCTCCGTGTCGCCGCAGCCCAGATGATTCATCGCGTAGCAGATGTAAACGAAATGCTCGAAGAATTTCGAGGCCACGTCTTCGTAAGCAGGATTGTCTTTGGCCAGTTCCAGCGCGATGGTCAGCAAGTTCAGGCAATACATTCCCATCCAACTGGTCGCGTCGGATTGTTCGATGTGGCCTCCGGTCGGCAGCACTGAGCTTCGGTCGAAGACGCCAATGTTGTCCAGACCGAGAAAGCCGCCCTGAAAGATGTTCTTGCCGTCTGTGTCTTTGCGATTGACCCACCAATTGAAGTTGAGCAGTAATTTATGAAAGACACGCTCTAAAAACTGAGTGTCGCCTTTGCCCGTGCGCTTCTTGTCCACCTTGTAAACTCGCCAGGCAGCCCAGGCGTGAACCGGCGGATTGACGTCGCCGAAAGCCCATTCGTAAGCCGGAATTTGTCCGTTCGGATGCATGTACCATTCGCGCAGCATCAGCACTAGCTGTTCTTTGGCAAAGTCTGCGTCAACCAGCGCCAGCGGTATGCAATGAAAAGCCAAATCCCAAGCCGCGTACCACGGGTATTCCCACTTGTCCGGCATCGAAATTACGTCGGCGTTATACAAATGTCCCCAATCGCTGTTGCGTCCATTCAATCGCTCGCTTGGAGGTTCAGGCTGTTGGTGGTCGCCGCGCAACCAGCGGCTCATGTCGTAATGGTAAAACTGCTTGCTCCACAGCATTCCGGCAAAGGCCTGGCGCTGAACACTTTTGGCGTCTTCGGAAACATCCGCCGGAGCCAGTTTCGAGTAAAACTCGTCGGCTTCGCCACTTCGTTCGGCGAAAACCTTGTCGAAGTCTTTGCCGAAAGGTTTGGAAAGCGAAGCGTTGTCGGTCAGCCGCAGTTTGATGATTTTGGATTCGCCGGGTGCAAGCGTCAGACGGTAATGCGCCGCCGCTTTCGTGCCATGCTTTGCCGGATTGACCGCGCCGGATTGGCCGTGGACGATGAAATCGTTGATGCCGTCTTTGACGAAAGGCGCATTGCTTTCAGCGCCGTAAAGCCGCTGTTTGTTTGTCTCGTTTTCAGTGAAGAGCAACTCCGGTGAAAGGTCGCAATACAGTCGGCGAGGCGTCGGGTAATAGCCGTGCCTCAACTCGACGACGCTGAAGCCGTTTACGGATTCAGCCTGCCTCATTTCCGGCCGCGGAGCTTCAGCGTCCCAAGACCAGTTGTTGCGAAACCAAACCGTCGGAAGCAAATCAAGTTCGGCAGTTTCCGGCCCGCGATTGGCAACAGTGATTTTAATCAGAATGTCTTCGGCGTCGGCTTTGGCGTATTCGGTGAACACGTCGAAATATCGGTTGTCGTTGAAGATACCAGTGTCCAGCAGTTCATATTCCAGGTCGAGTTTGCCTCGCCGCTGGTTTTCTTCGACCAGTTGCTGGTAAGGGAATTCGGCTTGAGGGTATTTGTACAGAAACTTCATGTACGAATGCGTGGGCGTCGAATCCAGATAGAAGTAATACTCCTTAACGTCTTCGCCGTGATTTCCCTGAGAGCCGGTCAAGCCGAACAGTCGTTCTTTCAAAAACGGATCGCGACGATTCCACAACGCCAACGCAAAACAAATGTTTTGCTGCCGGTCGCAAATTCCGCCGAGTCCGTCTTCGCCCCAGCGATAGGCTTTAGACCTGGCGTGATCGTGCGGAAAATAATCCCAGGCTGTGCCGTGCGACGAATAATCTTCGCGGACGGTACCCCAGGCACGCTCGCTCAGGTAAGGCCCCCAGCGTTTCCAATGTTTGGTTCGTGCGCGCGATTCGGCCAGGCGTTCTTCTTCGGCAGTCGGGCGCAGTTTCAATTGTTGATTCGGTTTGTCAGATTGATGTTTCAAGACAGACTCCTCCCCTGCAAGTTGTTCAATAGATTTGCATGGGCAATATCCCGGCGGCTGAGCGAAAAATTCCAGGGAGGAGACGAAAACGTTCAGAGTCCAAGCTTCAGCTTGTCTTGTCCTTGCCAACAAGCTGAAGCTTGGACTCTGAACGGATCAGCCCTTCACGACCCCAATGTAAGGCAGGTTGCGGTAACGTTCGGCGTAATCCAAACCGTAACCGACCACGAATTCATCGGGAATATCGAAGCCAACGTAATCGGCATGGACTTCAACCTTGCGCCGTTCGGGTTTGTTGAGTAAGGTTGCAATCTTGATGGAAGTCGCCCCGCGCGCCTTGAAACTGTTGACCAGATAGCTGAGCGTTAAGCCTGTATCCAGTATGTCTTCGACCAGAATGATGTCGCGTCCTTGCAATGGTTCGTCCAGGTCTTTGACGATTCTGACTTCGCCGGAAGAGGTTTTTTCCTTGCCGTAACTGGAAACGGCGATGTAATCAATCGTTAGATTCAGGTCAATCGAGCGCATCAAATCGCTGAGAAAAACCATTGCGCCTTTCAGCACGCATATCAGTTCTGGACGGCGACCGGCATAATCTTTTGCGATCTGCTCGCCCATCTGACGAATTCGCTCTTGAAGCTTGTCGGTGGTGATCAGGACGCTCAAGTTTGGACTGGTAAATTCCGACGACATCGTGCCAAGGCTCCTTTATCGTTTAGAGTTCACGCTTCAGCGTGTCGGCGGTTTTCACACGCTGAAGCGTGAACTCTGAACTTATGAATGTTGTTATGAATTGCTGCGTGGAACCGGCAATATATTGACCGGTTTGCCAGGTGTCAATTTGGCGAACTTTCATCAAAATCTCGAATCTCAAATCTTGAATCTCAAATCATAAATACGAAGATGGACTACCGATTCCCTTTAATTGAAAAACTACCGCCTTATGTTTTTGCCGTTACCACTCAATTGAAAATGGAAGCTCGCCACCGCGGCGAAGACATCATTGATCTTGGAATGGGCAACCCAGACTTGGCTACTCCCGAACCTATTGTCGAAAAGCTGGTCGAAGCCGCGCGCAATCCTCGCAATCATCGTTACTCGGCATCGAAAGGTATTCCAAACCTGCGCCTGGAGATTTCCCGCTGGTATGCTCGCCGCTACAACGTAGACATTGATCCCGAAACCGAAGCCATCGCCACCATCGGAGCCAAAGAAGGCTTTTCGCATCTGGTGCTGGCTCTGGTTGAACCGGGCGATAAAGTCATTGTCCCCGACCCCAGTTACCCTATTCATTCTTTTGCGGCGACCATCGCCGGTTGCCAGTTGATAAAACTTCCAGTCAACGACGGCCCCGAAGCCATGTTGGAGGCTCTGCGCCGGTTGGAGTATTCACGTTCAGAACAGCCGAAACTGCTGGTGCTTTCTTTCCCGCATAATCCGACGACTGTTTGCGTCGAATTGCCTTTCTTTGAAGAAGTCGTGGCGATTGCCCGCGAACGCGGCTATCTGGTGGTTCACGATCTGGCTTACGCCGATCTGGGTTTCGACGGATACAAGCCACCCAGTATTTTGCAGGTCAAAGGCGCCAAAGATGTTGCCGTCGAAATGTTTTCAATGTCCAAGAGCTATTCGATGGCCGGATGGCGAATGGGTTTTTGCGTTGGCAACAAGCAGGCGGTTTATGCGCTGACTCGACTGAAAAGCTATCTGGATTACGGAATGTTCCAGCCGATTCAAATCGCCGGAATCATAGCGTTGCGCGATTGCGACGAATACGTGCCTCAGATAGTGGAGGTTTATCGCAAGCGCCGCGATGTTCTGATCAAAGGGTTGAATTCGGCAGGCTGGAACGTGCCTTCGCCCAAAGGAACCATGTTCGTTTGGGCCAAAATCCCGGAGTATTTCGCCAAGCTCGGTTCGCTGGAATTTGCCAAACAGTTGATTACACGCGCGGGAGTCGCCGTTTCTCCTGGCAATGGTTTCGGCGAAGCCGGAGAGGGTTATGTGCGATTTGCTCTGGTGGAAAACGAACAACGCATTGCACAGGCGGTTCGTGGCATTAAATCGTTTTTGACAGACTGAAACCGGCTGAATCTGATGGAAGACAGAGATAAAATACGTCAACTGGTTAGCGAGGCTTTGCAGCAGCAAGTCGGCGGAGCGTCTGCTGCTGCAAAGTCGGAGCCTTCAGCCGTAATTGACGAATCGGCCAAAGCCGTCATCACCGAAGCCGATGTCCGCGACTTGGCAGTCGGCGCAACCTTGCTTATACGCGAAGACGCAATTATCACTCCGGCGGCAAAAGATTCGATTGCTGAACGTTGCATTGAACTGCGTTACCGTGCCCGACGCTCAGCTTCTGGCCACCAGCGAGTCATTGCCCTGGGAGCAGACCATGGCGGGTTTGAAACGAAAGAGCGACTGAAAAAGCTGCTGGATGAATTGGGGTTCAAGCACCGCGATTTCGGCACATTTTCTGAAGACGCCGTTGATTACCCGGACTTCGCACACGCTGTCGCGCGAGCCGTCGCCGACGGCGGTTGCGACTTGGGAATCATCGTTGATGGCGCGGGCATCGGTTCCTGCATGACCGCAAACAAGGTTCCCGGAGTTCGCGCGGCAATGTGTTACGACCCGGCGACTGCTCGCAACAGCCGCGAACATAACTACGCCAATGTTTTGACGCTTGGAGGAAAGATGCTCTCAGCCGAGCAAATCAGCGAAGTCGTCAAAACCTGGCTGGCCACCCCCGAAGGCGAATCGCGTCATGGCAGGCGCGTGGCGAAAATTATGGCTGTCGAAAAACAGTACTTACGATAGTTCTCAGCGGCTCGTCGTTGGCCATTGCCAGCGCAAATCGCATATCAACAACGAGTTCTCTTCAGCAGGACTACCAAAGCTACGCCAAAGCGTAGCACTCCAAAATGGCAACAAGCGAGGTTTAACTGTGATGGCAAACAAAGTTTCTTTGGTAAAGGGATTTTTGAAGTTGGCGCTGCCTGTGCTGGCGCTGTTGGCAATTGGTTTGAACTGGCATTCATCGGCTAATGGTGTCGTTGCCGGAGCCGTTCAGGCGCGCGAAGTCCGCGTCGTAAACGTCAACGGAGTCACCGGGCAGAGCGTCACTGCCTCAATTGAATTAGTGGCGCAAGGAAATGAAAACGCGCTTGGTTTCAGTTTGAATTTCAACGCAGCCGTTTTCAGCAATCCAGTGGTCGCGCTGGGCAGCGGGGCGGCGGGCGCATCACTCAACGTCAACACAGCCCAGGCAGCAAGCGGACGAATTGGAATTGCGATGGCAATGCCCACAGGTCAGACATTTGCCGCTGGAACCCGGCAACTTGTCACGGTTACTTTTGCCATTGCCGGAAACGCCGCAGCCGGGCCGGCTTCAATCACGTTCGGAGATTTGCCGATTGCCCGCGAAGTTTCAGATGCCAACGCAAATGTGCTGACGACGACTTTCACGGCTGGAACCATCACGCTTCAACAGCCGAATCCTGTTCCGGCCATTACCAGCCTCAGTCCTAACTCCGCGACGGCAGGCGGAGCGGCTTTCACTTTGACGGTCAACGGAACAGGTTTTGTCAGCGCTTCAACTGTTTGGTGGAATGGCGGTCAGCGAACTACTCAGTTTGTCAGCGCAACTCAACTGACGGCTTCGATTACGGCCAGCGACATAGCTTCGGCTGGAACTGCAAACGTAGTCGTGCAAAGCCCCGCACCTGGCGGAGGCTCATCACCCGCCTCAACTTTCACGATCAACAACCCCGCGCCGACAATCACCAGTTTAAGCCCGAACTCCGCGACAGCAGGCGGAGCGGCTTTCACGTTGACGGTCAACGGGACTGGTTTCGTCAACACTTCAACCGTTTGGTGGAACGGCGCTCAACGAACGACTCAATTTGTCAGCGCAACTCAACTGACGGCTTCGATCACGGCTGCGGATATTGCGACGGCTGGAACGGCAAGCGTCGTCGTCCAAAACCCGTCGCCCGGCGGCGGTTCATCGCCAGCGGCGACGTTTACGATCAACAATCCATCGCCAGCGATTACCAGCTTAAGCCCGAATTCGGCGACGGCAGGCGGAGCGGCTTTCACGTTGACGGTCAATGGAACAGGTTTTGTCAGCACTTCAACGGTTTGGTGGAATGGCACACAGCGAACAACTCAGTTTGTCAGCGCAACTCAATTGACAGCTTCAATTACAGTCAGCGACATTGCTTCGGCTGGAACCGCCAACGTCGTTGTTCAAAATCCTGCTCCCGGCGGCGGTTCATCGCCAGCGGCGACTTTCACGATCAACAACCCAGCGCCAGCAATCACCAGCCTGAGTCCAAATTCAGCGACGGCTGGCGGAGCGGCTTTCACCTTGACGGTCAATGGAACGAACTTCGTCAGTGCTTCGACGGTTTGGTGGAACGGCGCTCAGCGAACGACTCAGTTTGTCAGCGCGACTCAATTGACGGCT